>JAZBNU010000134.1:0-7034 GCA_036350815.1 Desulfopila sp. | reverse complement strand
GGCACACTGCCGGAAGCGGGAGCGCTGAGAGTCGCAGCGGCTCTTGCCGGAGAGCACACGGCAGCAGGTGGCGCCATTGGCGGCCCTGAAGGTATCGTGCAGCTGCCGGGCGCTGTGGCGCATGGCTTTGCGATTCCTATGAGGCTGATTGTTGCCGACAAAAAGACCACAGGCCAGAACTGCACCGCTCAGGGCGCCGCAAACACAGCCGCTGTCTCCCATGGCGGCGCTGAATGGCGCAGCAACGGCTATGGCCTGGTCATCGCTCAGGCCGCCGTCAAGAGCTGTGTTCAGGGTCACAACCACCGATTCGGCGCAGAGTAGCTGCCGACTCAGGTAGAGGTTCTCCGCGCGTTTTTTTATCTCTGCGATCAGTTCTTCGGCCGCGGGGGCCAGGCAGTCGCACCGGTTGGTCGTCGCTTTCATTGGGGAAGGTTCCGGGCTGTTATTCGATCGTGCCCACAGGGTAATCGGCCCCTTTCCAGGCGAAAATACCACCGGGATAGCGATAGACGTTTTTGTAGCCCTGTTTGACAGCCCAGGCGGCGCCGTTGTGGCTGCGGGTGCATTTGACGAAGCCGCAGTAGATGACGATGGTTCTGTCTTTGTCCTCGCCCAGCAGGGTGGTAAAATCATCGAGGGTTTTACCGGCGGTTTCACCTGCGTCCCACTCCTTCATATCCGGTATGGGGAAAAGGAACTGGACAGCTCCGGGGACATGCTGCTTCTTGTAGCTGTCCTCATAGGGCATGGTATCGATAATCAGTATCTCTTTGCCGGAGTCCATCCAGTTTTTCAGTTCTTCGGTGGTTACAAGATCGTAATCACCGCGTTGGACTTCGCGGACCAGTTTTACTGCGGCGGTTTCCTTTTCCACTTCCTGTTCAAACTTGTTGTCGAGAAAAGCTCCTGCGGGAGCCGCCATCCCGGCCAACACGCAGACAACCATTGACATTTTCAGCATCGTTTTACCTATACGCATCTTTGTTTCTCCTTTTACTGAGCAGTTGAGTAACTTGAGTAACACTATCCATAATACCGAGTGGCTCAAGGCGACGATACCGGCGCCAGCCATACATGAAGACAACACCGGCCATCATGGCCAGATCTCGAAAAAAGGCTAATCTCAGACCATGGAAAGCCTCGGCTTCCGGATCATCGGGCCCGAAACAGCCGCAGTCCACATCCAGTCCCATTCCGATGGCATAGGCCAGAATTGCCATAAAGACGAGCAGCAGGCCGGTTATCAGCGCAAGGCTTCCACGAGTTTCCAGCAGGAGGCCGATGCCGGCAATAACCTCCAGCAGTGGTAAAGCAACAGCCACAGGCATCAGCAGCATCCTCGGGACGATGCCGTAGGCCTCGATCAAAACAGCAAAGACCAGCGGATCCAACAGCTTGGCAGTGCCGGCATAGATAAAAAGCACGCCCAGCGTCCATCGGCAGAGTATATAGAGCCAGTCCATGGTTTTCATATAATACGAGGTTCACTCATAACCGACTCTTTTCTGGAACTGAGAATCTTCATTTTGCCATGTGAGCCGAAATCATGAATATGACGCGACCCTCCTGGCATTTATTCGTAGAATTCACCAAGTACCATAGATAATTTTTATTAGTCAAATTGGAAATGTGTATTAATTAGAGAGAGCTTATCGGAAAATCCAATAGAGCGGGTGTTTTATGGCTTGAGATGGCTTTCTGGACAAGGAGACTTGCGACAGGCTATATGTGGTGTATGCATGTCGAAAAAGCGACGCGGGGCAGCGAGCCATATCGAGCCACCCGAAGGGTGAAAAACCTGTTGATGACAATTATTCATCGAAGGTACAAATTGCACCACAGAACCCTCCAATAAACGCAATGATAATTGCCAGGAATAACAGTATATCAATACCATCATCGCGGGTTTTACATGAAATATTCGGACTAACTGGATGGTAATGGATTACTTGGAGTGTCTGGGTGTCGTACCAGGTGCTTACGAAAGCAGCCGGTCGATGGTGCGCATATCGGTATCGTTGAGGACGAAATCGAAGATGTCGAGGTCCTGGTGCATATGCTCCAGCGACGTAGTGCCGGTCAAGGGGATGATACCCGAGAGGGTGAGGTAGCGGAAAAAAACCTGTTCTTCCGTTTTTCCAAGCCGTTCGGCAATCTGCCGCACGCCGCTGGCAGCCAGGATATGAGGATTGGCAGTGAGGGTCCAGAAGCTTTGGTAGATGATGCCCTTTTCGGCACACCAGGCACGCAGACTGCGGTCATAGCCCGTCTGCTGATAGAAGCGGTTCTGCAATACGGCGGGCTTGACTTCGGCCTCATCATACAGTGCTGCCAGTACACCCGGCATATAGCAGTTGCTGATGCCAAGCTGTGAGACGCTGCCGTCCCTGTAAAGACTCTCCATGGATCGCCACACCTTCATCAACAGGGAATGCGGCACCAACGGAGAATGCAGGATGAAGGAATCAATATGATCCGTCTGCAGATTTTCCTTTGAGGCTGCAAATGACTGCAGGACCTGCTCCTCAACAGGTGCATTGATGTCATACGGCACCCGCTTCGGATCTTGTCCCTGCAAAGGGGTGAACTTGGTCTGGAGAAAGAGCTCTTCCCGTTGTATTCCATGTTCCTGCAGATATTGCAGAGCCTGACCCACGCGATGTTCTTCGTAATGTTTCGGCTGCGCCGCGGTATCGATGCCGCGGAATCCAGCAACCACCGCCTGGTGAACCAGATCGGCGGTACGCTCTTTTTTCCAGGCCGTGCCGTAGAGAATCCGGGGCATGCGCAAACCGGTCGAAGTCGTCATCCACATTTTTCCGCCCATATCCAACAGCTCCTCCTCTATGTTCTTGTTGTACATCAAAAGCAGTGGATAAAGATACGATGGGTATGGACGTAAATTCGTCAAGTGATTGCTGCCGGCCCTTTCCTCCTGTCTGCAGCTTCAGCAAACGCATGTCGGCATCAGTTGCGTTTTGTTCCTTTGTAGGTAAACGCCTTGGCGATCATCTTGCAGAAAGCGGGCGTGTCTGTACCGATATTCTTGCTCCTGACCCCAGAGGAGCTTTACGCGGTTAATTTCGTTACTGGCGGCCATTTTTAAACCAGCAGCACGACCCTGTTCACTGCCCCCTTTTTCCCAAAACATTTGATGCTGACCGGCCACGTTCGGTAATTTTGTGTATTTTATGGTACTTGTTGCTTTTTGCCTAATTAGTGGCAAAATTAGTGGCAGATTTATTTGTTTAAATATTCTCAAATATATGTTATTATATAATTATTAGTGGCAATATTAGTGGCTATTTAAAAGGAAAAATCATGACAGAATTTATTGGGCTCATGGAGCCGATGCTCCCACCAGACAATGCAAGTGAACTGAATGATCTTGCGCTTGATCTGGTTGCTAAAGCAAGTGCTTTTGCAGGCATGCTAAATCCTATAGTGGCAAGTTCTGTGGGAGGTCTGGTCCGCTCCATGAACTGCTATTACTCAAACCTGATTGAAGGGCATGAGACGCATCCTTATGATATTGACCGAGCGATAGCACAAGACTATTCAAATGAGCCTGAAAAACGCGCTCTACAAAAAGAGGCTGTCGCACATATTGCAGTCCAAAAAATGATAGATGAAGGGAAAGCACCAGATATTTGCCCTCTTTCATCAGACTATGGAAGATGGATACATAAAGAATTTTGTGATCGCATGCCTGAAGAGCTGCTTTTCGTAGAAAATCGAGACACAGGCGAAAAGATACAAGTTGTTCCGGGTGTCTACCGCGAACAAAACGTCAAAGTCGGACGACATATTCCCCCACTGCCTGAAAATCTTCGTTTGTTTCTGAAGCGCTTTGATGAAGCGTATGCTGGAAAACGACTTTCAAAGTTGCAACGCATTACCTCTGTTGCGGCCTCTCACCATCGCTATGTATGGATACATCCCTTTTTAGATGGAAATGGTCGCGTGGTTCGCTTGATGTCCTATGCCGCTTTTAAGGACATCAATGTAGGCAGTGAGCTTTGGTCTGTGGCGCGAGGGTTGGCTCGCCAAAAAGATAAATACAAATCTATCCTGCAATCTGCCGATGCTCCACGGCAGGGAGACTTGGATGGAAGAGGGACGCTATCTCAAAAAGCACTCGTCAAATTTTGTGAGTTCTTCCTGAAAATCTGTATTGATCAGGTGGAATATATGAACAGTCTTCTTGATTTTAAGGTCCTGTCAGAGCGCATGCGCATTCATGTTGAAGAAATGATTGCCATGAAGGAACTTCCTAAAGGAAGCTATGCTTTATTACGCGAAGCCTTGTTAATCGGAGAATTTGAAAGAGGCAAAGCGCAAGAGATTACAGGCCTTAAAGATCGTGCCGCAAGAGAGGTGCTCTATGCTCTGGTAAAGAAAGGTTTGCTTGTCTCAGATACGCCAAGAGGTCCTGTTCGTCTAGGGTTTCCGATAGATGTTGTCGAGAGATGGTTTCCTTTGCTTTACCCCAGTACAAGGAGATGATAAACCGTTTCTCTGGTTGCGGGCAGAAGTTATGTTGCCAAGGGAGGCAAGCAGGGTCGCCAAAGTGCAGAGAAGTATGCTCTTTTTCAGCAGCTTGAAACAACCCTAAAAGCGCGAAAAAGGGCAAGCGGGAAAAGGCGGTAAGCGGCGTGATAAAGCTCAATGTCTGGCTCACTTTAGAGGATCCGGCAATTCCGGCCGGTGAACTGATTGTTGACGATCCTGACCCCAGATGAGCTTTACGCGGTTAATTTCGTTACTGACGGCCATTTTTAAACCAGCAGCACGACCCTGTTCACTAACCCCTTTCTCCCAAAATATTTGATGCTGAGCGAGCGGCCACGTTCGGTAATTCACGGAGTATTGGAGGACAGTCTTCCGGATGACTGGGGGCGAAGAGAATTAGCCGAAAATCTCGTGGTATTTTTGTTCTATCGCTCGAATTTCCGAGGAAGTCAATTTGACCAATTCCTTTTCTCGTGCCCGTTTTGAAAGCCTTCCTTTATTTTGACAAAGGAAGCGGATCAGCAAATCAACAAGGATGTCGGGCATATCGATATAATTTTGAATGAACTCATTGAGAAGATCATATTTCCGGAGATACTCAACTTCCTCGGGAAGTGTGGTGGTAACAGTTTCTTCGACACATTCGAACAGAAATTCAGCCTGTCTGGTTGCATCAAAATAGCGGTAGAGATCGATAGTCTCGTTTACAACTTCTACGTTATTTTTTTCCGTTGGCCGCCATTGTATCAAATCGAGGCGGGGTTTTGAAAAGTGTTCCAGTATCTTGCGATATTCTTCTATTCTGTCAATAATGATAGCCGAAACAGGAAAGACCAGCCCTTTTGGAACAAAACCTTTTGCCGCCAGAACATGGTGAAATAAATAACGGTGAATCCGGCCATTGCCATCTTCTAATGGATGAATAAAGACAAAACCAAAAGCAATAACTGCCGCCATTAACACAGCATCAAATTCGCTTTTTTCCAGACGGTCGTATGTTTCTATAAGGCCGGACAAGAGAATATCTAAATCTTCCGGTCGTGCAGAAATATGATCAGGCATGGGCATTCCTGTTGTCCGGTCATGCTCACCAACAAACCCACCTTCTTTTCGCAACCCAGGGTCAATGAATCGGGTGTCCTTTATAACCTGTTTCTGTAAAAGTTCCAGTTCCCGGATACTGAGTTTACGTTTTCCGGCTTCACCTATAATACGTCCCCAACGCTCAATCCTGCTATGCGGTGGAGTTTCTCCTTCGATTTTGTAAGATGCTTTCGAGTCTTGCAGAAGCAAAAACGCAGCTGCACGTCCCAGGAGGTCGGGGTGAGTTTGCCCGATATGCTTTGCGGCTCTTGCCGACAACTTTTTATCGATATACTGGTCAAGTTTTTCTGTTCTGCGGACTAAAGGACAGAAGTTGCGTGTTCCCGGCAGATTGTTTTTGATGCGATGCCGTCGGGATGTGCTCGATTGTCCTGCATATTGCAACTTGCCGTTGAGAAGAGGAATGTAATTTCCTGTTGTCGCATCTTCTATATCGAGTTGTTCCCGGCGCAGCCATTCCCATAAAAACCATATCCTGCGGCTATATTTTCCGGTCGGCTCCGAGCGGATGATTGTTTCAACCTCTCCGGCTGCAATTGTTTGGAACAATGCATTGAGAATAGCGAGATCAATGCCTTCATACTTCAGCGCAAAGGTTAAATGTCCATAAAGTGTATCTTCCGGCTTGTGGCGCGGTGTGAAAATATGCCAGCGTTCCAGAACGAATTTTTTATGTTTTGTGCCAATGGCGAAGAGATAATCCGGGGCAGGTACTTTGAGATCATGCGCTTCAATCAGTGCGGCATAGCCGGCCAGACAAGACCCCTCCGTCAAAGCAGGGAAGCCATGAAAAGCAGTTTCAATCTGTGAATTCCGGTTATAAATTTTCATTTTTGTGAATTTCCTATTTTATCGACACCCTCCAGCATGGCATGAAAAATGGTTATTGTCTATGAAAAACGATTATGGATCTTATTTTGTGTGAAAAAAGAGTTCATGATATTTATGTAGTGGGAATAGGGTAGATAGTAGTCTTTGCAACGTACTTCAAATAAATACAGAAATTGCCAACTTCGATCGGAGTATTGCCATAGTCCCTCTAACTAATTGTCAATGTAAGAAAAATGTCAGATATCGCTGTTAATACGGTTTCTACCGTCCGGTAATTTCCCGTGTAGTAAGAAAATACCTTGAATGCGGCGATCTCCACCAGGGATTCGCCCGGATAAAATGCCCTGATTGCCATCACGAGTACATTTTGGCATTTTCTTGTCGAGGCAGATGGTTCTGTCCCTCCTGCCACAACAAGAAAGTGGTCCAGTTCGGCCATCACCTCAAGGAAACGGTTCTTTATTCAGTCCCCCATCGTCAATACGTTTTTTCCATTCCCAAAATCCTGCGCAGATTCTTTTTCTATGACCGGAAACTGTTGGGCAGGCTCAGCCAGTGTGCTGTAAAGAGTCTGACGAAATTTT
>JAZBNU010000133.1:0-10398 GCA_036350815.1 Desulfopila sp. | reverse complement strand
TGCAACTTTTTCTTGAAATGAACGGCGATAATCTCAACAGTTGCGGTGGAATCAGGAAAGAAAAGACAGCATGACAGTCTGTTACAGACGACTGGTCCTCAGATATCTTCGAACTTATATCCGGCGCTGTAAATCGAGTGAATCAGTTCCCGTTTGTGAGCGGCGTTGATTTTTTTTCTCAATTTTTTGATATGGCTGTCGATTGTTCTGTCACTGACGACTCTCTGGTCGGGGTAGATTCTTTCGATCAGCTGATTTCTGGAAAAGACCCTGCCGGGATGTTCCGCCAGGATAGCAAGAAGATGAAACTCAACCACGGTCAGAGAAAGAAGCTTTCCGTTGATGTGAGCCTGGTATTTCTCTGGATCGAGCTGCAGTAGATCTGGGTTTTCGATACCATTCCCGGAACGTCGCAGGACGGCTCTGACCCTGGCCACCACCTCTCGTGGACTGAAGGGTTTGCAGATATAATCATCGGCGCCGAGGTCAAGTCCTGCCAGGCGCGCCTTCTCTTCCACCCGGGCGGTGATCATGATAATGGGTACCTGGGAGAATCGGCGAATTTCCCGGCATATTTCTATCCCGTCCTTGCCGGGCAGCATCAGATCGAGCAGAATAAGGTGGGGCTGGTTGCGGCGAACCCAGTCAATCACTGCGGTGCCTTCGTGGAGACAGTGAGGTTCAAAGTCTGCCAGCAGGAGATAATCCCGGAGCAGCTGGGCAAGTTCTCTGGTGTCTTCTACAATGAGAATCGAAGGCGTCATAGTCTATTCCGCTGCAGGTAAAGTAATTCTGATCCATAAGCCGCCGAATCTGGAATGCTTCGCTTCAATAGTCCCATTATGGCCCTTGACGATATTGGCGCAGATTGCCAAACCAAGGCCTGCGCCGCCGAGGTTGCGGCTGCGCGAGGAGTCAACCCGGTAGAGGCGTTCAAAAAGGTGAGGGAGGTGTTCTGTCGCAACATTCGGTGGTGTGTCCTCAATATCATAAAATATGTTTTCGCTTTTCCGGTGAACATGGATTTCAATCCGGCCGCCTTTGTCGGTATAGCGAATACTGTTGCCCAGCAGGTTGGTAAACAGCTGTTTGAGACGCTCATTGTCGGCAAAAAGGCAGATATCTTCCTCAAGATCGATGCGGAGGCTCAAGGTCTGCCGTTTCTCCTGCATCTGCGGTTCCAGAACAGCAATTGCCTGTTCCAACGCCCAGCACGGCTGCACTTCCACCCGGTGGTATGACATCGCGCCGATATCTGACAGGGAAAGCTGGTATAGATCGTCAACCAGCATGCCCAGGTGAAGTACTTCCTGGTGGAGTGAGGCGAAGTTTGCTTTGGTAGGGGGGTAGACGCCGTCCTGAAGAGCCTCGACCTTTCCCTGAAGAACCGAGAGAGGTGTTCTCAATTCGTGGGAGATATCGGCAACCCACTGGCTTCTGGCCTGCTGGTTTTTTTCCAGGATCGTTGCAAGATTATTAAAATCCTGGGAAAGCTGACCAAACTCATCACTGCTGCTGATATCGATACGGGTATCGTATCTGCCTGAGGCAAGATCTCTTGTTGCAGCCGCCAGCATTCGTATCGGTCTGGTCATTCGATAGGCAATCGGCAGGGAGATCCCAGCGGCAATGAGAAAACCTGCCACCGCCACTAATATGAGGGCCAGCTTCTGCTGTCTTGCGAAAACAACCTGGTGACTGTTGGAGAGATTTTCGGCAGGATGCAGGCCAAGGTATCCCGCCACGCGGTTCCGGTAAACTAGATCGATCAGATCATGGCGCTGGTCTCCCTGGTCAAAACCGAACACCGTTTTTTTCTCTTCATCAAGAAGAAAAACTCTGGGGAGAAAATGCGGTGGCAGATCGGTTGGAAGCGGTCCGGACGGAATAAATTTACGGATAAATCTATCCGTCTTGACTCTTTCAAGAAAACGCTCTTTCATCCCTCCCTCTGGGAAGCTGGCAATGATCATAACAGCCATTTTTTCAGGATGAGTTGACAGGCCGCTCCAGCTTATATGTTCCTTGTAATAGCTCTCCAGGTCCATGGCTATCTTGCGCAGCTGTTCCTGTTCTACGGTATTGACATACCTGAGAAAACCGCGGTCAAAGCTCCATTGCATCACCAGGCTCATGTAGATGACTACCAGGAGAATGGCTGCCAGAACCGCGCCGAACAATTTATAGTGGAGGGTGAGTTTCATAATGAGACGGTACCTTGGAAGGATCATATCCTGTTGTATCATTAGATCTTACTCCATTTTTCCACTGGAAAACGAAGAAATTTACCATTTGCACATTATTTTCACATTATTGACATAATTTCTCCATAGTTGTCGGGTATGGTGTTTTCAGTGGAAAAACTATACCCTCAAGGACTTCGAGGCAGATATGAAAACTGTTAGAATACCTCAAATCATTACCACCCGAATGCGGGAAGAAGGGCAATTGCTGCTACCGTATATCATCTACGGACTCTTGGTCGTTTTTACTGTTTCCGGTTGTGCTTCTCCTGTCTCCATGGCCCCTGAGGCTCCGCCGGTGCAGTTGCCGGCAGCTTACACCTCAAGCGGCGAGCTGCAACTTGAGCAGCAATGGTGGCAGGCTCTCGATGATCAGAACCTGCAGATACTGATCGATACAGCTCTGCGGCAGAATCAAAATCTGCAGGTGTATATTGAACGACTCCTGCAGGCTCAAGCTCTTGCCCGAAAAGCCGGTGCCGATCTTTCTCCTTCTCTTGATGTGGAGGGAGCCGGCCGAAAATCGCGTTCACGGACAGACAGTTCAACCACCACTTCTACCAGCCTGCTGCTGGGTCTTGCCGCATCGTATGAGATAGATTTATGGGGCCGCCTGCAGTCACGAAAAGAAGCAGCTGCTCTTGATGCCGATGTTGCTGCGGAAGATCTTCAGGCAGCATCTCTCTCTCTTGCCTCTCAAATTGCTCACGTCTGGTACCGGCTTGCTGCAAGTTACAGCCAGCAGGAGCTGTTGGAGCAGCAGCAGGAGGTCAACAGGGTTGGTCTTGAGCTGGTGCGCCTGCGCTTTAATGCGGGGCAGATATCCATTGCAGATCTCCTCCAGCAGAAGCAGCTGATTGAATCAAAAAACGGGGAGTTGGCACAAGAGAGAGCGGCCGGCAGAGTACTTGAAAATCAGCTGGCGATACTGACAGGTGTTTCTCCCGGAATGCTGGAGCTGCCGGGCAGGCCACATCTTGTCGTTCTCCCGCCGTTACCGGCGACGGGGGTACCTGCCGATCTTTTGACCAGCCGCCCCGATATTCGCAGCAGATATCTTGCCCTGCTGGCGGCGGATAAAAGAGTCGCCGCTGCCGTTGCTGACAGATATCCTCGTCTCAGTCTTGGAGCGGAACTGAATACTTCCGCCGCAAGTGTACGCGACCTCTTTGATAACTGGCTGGCTTCACTTGCGGCTAATATTGCCGCGCCATTGATTGACGGAGGAGCAAGAGAGGCAGAGGTGGAACGTTCTCAGGCCTCAGCCCGGGAAAAACTGCACGCTTACGGAGATTCTCTTCTCACCGCGGTAGGGGAGGTTGAGGACGCTCTGCTGCAGGAACAGGAACAACGACTCTATATAGACAGTCTGAAAATTCAGCTCGATCTCGCAACCGCAACAGTAGAAAGGTTGAGAGACCGCTATAAGCAGGGAACGGCTGACTATCAGCGGATTCTCACAGCTTTGCTTTCCCAGCAGGCATTGCAGCGCAGCCTGGTGAGCGGCAGGCAGCAGCTTATCGGTTACAGAATCGATCTCTACCGGTCCCTTGGTACCAAGGTTCCCGTTGAAAATATAGAATATTCAAGAAACACTCTTCCATCTCCAACCCGGATAAACTGAAGGTATATATCCCATGAGTATTTCGACAGAACAACAGAAGGTCCCAGGTGAAGTCAATCGTGCGCCCAGTCGCCTGTCAAAGTTTGTCATGCATTTTCTTATGCCGGTGGCCGCGTTGAGTTGCGGAATAATCATCACCGTCTATCTGCTTCATTCACGCCCTCAGGCTCTGCCTGTTAAACGTGTTCCCACTGCGGTTCTGGTGGAAGTGGAGCAGCTCAGCTCAGGCCCACAACAGACCGTGATCAGTGCCATGGGAGAGATAATTCCTGCCAGGGAAATTGAACTAAAACCTCAGGTAAGCGGTGAGATCGCGAAGATATCGGAAAATTTTCAGCTTGGAGGATATCTTCGCACTGGAGAGGAGCTGTTGACTGTCGACCGGACCAATTATGAACTTGTCCTGCGCCAGCTCCAGAGTGATGTTGCCACAGTTGAAAGCGATCTTGCCCTGGAGATGGGGAACCAGCGTATTGCTGAACGCGAAATAACCCTGCTTGAAGAAGAGGTCAGTGTTGAGGAGCAAAGTCTGATCCTGCGCCGGCCGCAACTGGCAAAGCTCAAGGCTGTCCGTGATGACGCTCTGGCCCGATTGGAACGGGCGCAACTCGATCTTGAACGTACCGTGATTACAGCTCCATTTAACGGGGCGGTTGCTGAAAAACTTGTGGATATAGGGACAAAAGTTGGTGAAACTACCACGCTTGCCAAAATAGTCGGTACCGATACCTTCTGGCTCCGGCTGACTTTGCCGGTCGAACAGCTGAAATGGATCGAGATACCAGAAAACAGCTCAGAGAAGGGGAGCCGTGTAACTATTTATCCTCAGGGCGACTCTTCTGCTTCTTTGAGAAGGTCCGGCGAGGTTGTCCGTCTGATCGCCTCTCTTGAAGAACAGGGACGAATGGCACAGCTGCTGGTCAAAATAGATGACCCTCTCAGCCTGAAGGAGGAAAATCGCGCCAAGCCCAAGCTTCTGCTTGGTTCATATGTCACTGCCGATATTGCTGGTATTGCCATCGACTCAGGTTATCGGATAGATCGTTCCAATCTCCGTGATGGGGATACGGTGTGGTTGATGGACGAGAATGGGAATCTCGATATTCGTCCAGTTGAAGTGCTTTACCGCGGCAGAAACAGCGTTATTGTCACCAGTGGTATCCAAGACAGTGAAAACATAATTGTTTCGTCACTTTCTGCCCCGGTAGCAGGCACTGCACTCCGGCTGAGTGAAGGAGAGAATACCGGTACAGAGCGCATAGCCGACAGGGACAGTGTGGAGAAAAATGCAGGGAGGACAGACCGTGTCAACTGAGATCCCGACAAAACCACGCGGACCCCTTGCCTGGATGGTGCAGAACCGGGTCACTCCTAACCTGCTGATGCTCTTTTTCGTTGTCGGGGGCATTTTCATGTCCACCAAAATCAAGCAGGAGGTTTTCCCTGAATTCGAGCTGGACGCAGTCAGTATTCAGGTTTCCTATCCGGGTTCCAGTCCTGCAGATGTTGAGCAGGGCATTATTCTTGCGGTTGAAGATGCCATAGAGGGACTTGACGGTATCAAAGAGATAGCTTCCACTGCTGCGGAAGGCAGCGGTCGGGTAACTGTCGAACTCGAGGAAGATGCAGACTCGCAGAAAGTTCTTCAGGAAATCAAGCAGGAGGTTGACAGGATTAACAGTTTTCCGGATGATGCCGAGGATCCGGTTATTGCCGCAGTCTCGCGCAAACGTCAGGTACTGAGGATAAACCTTTTCGGTGATGTTCCGGAAGAGTCTCTGCGGGAGGTGGTCGAACAGGTCAAAGACCGGCTGACCCAAGCGCAGGGTATCACACAGGTAGAGATCAGCGGCGGCCGTGATTATGAAGTCAAGGTTGAGATTCCTCTGGAAAAACTGCGCATGTACGGCCTGACGCTCGCTGAAGTGGCTTCTGTCATCGGCCAGTCCTCGGTTGAAATACCAGGCGGAAAAATCGATACAGCCGGCGGTGAAATCCTTCTGCGCATTGATAATCGTCGCGACTGGGCCAGGGAGTTTGGCCGTCTGCCGATAATAACGACAAGCAGTGGCACTACTGTCTATCTGGAAGACCTGGCTCGGGTCAGTGAGGGTTTTGAAGACTCCACCCGGCTTGCTACCTATGAGCAGCAGCGTTCCATGGCGCTGCTGGTATACCGCGTCGGTGATCAGACGCCCATCAGCGTCTCCGCTGCAGCTCACGAGGCGATGCTCGATATCGGCAATGACCTGCCGTCTTCCATCCAGTGGGAAATCAGCAGTGACAGTTCGGAGATCTATAAACAGCGTCTCCAGCTGCTTTTGAAAAACGCCTTTATCGGTCTACTTCTTGTGCTTATTCTCCTGGGGTTCTTTCTTGAGTTGAAGCTGGCCTTCTGGGTCACCATGGGTATCCCCATCAGTTTTCTCGGTGGTCTTCTCTTTTTACCGATGTTCAGCGTTTCCATCAATATGATCTCGCTTTTTGCCTTTATTATCGCCCTGGGCATTGTCGTGGACGATGCTATTATAGCCGGAGAAAACATCTATGAGTACAGGCAGAGGGGGTTGGGTTTGAGAGAGGCGGCTATTGAAGGTGCCAGGGATGTCGCTATTCCAATCACATTCAGCATTCTCACTAATATCGTCGCTTTTATGCCGCTGATGTTTGTTCCGGGGATAATGGGCAAGGTGTGGCAGGTGATTCCTCTGGTGGTCATCACCGTTTTCCTTATTTCATGGATCGAGTCCGTGCTGATCCTGCCGACCCACCTGGCCTACAGCAACCTGCGCCCGGGAAATCGACTGCACCGCTGGCTGAGCCGCAGACAGCAGGCGTTCGGCCGCAAGTTCAACTGGTTTATAGAGAATATCTACGGTTCTTTTCTCCGCACAATTCTTGCGTATAAGTATTTCGCGGTGGCTGTGTTCGCTGCAGTTTTACTGGTCACCTTTGCCTATGTTTTCAGCGGACGGATGAGTTTCATCCTCATGCCCCGTGTCGAATCCGACCGAGCGGTGGTGACGGCAACCCTTCCCTATGGCAGCCCACAGGCACAGGCGCAGCTGGTTCGGGACCGGATTGTTGCCGCTATCGAGCGTATCCGGGATCAATATGAGGAAGATCAGCTTGTTGAAGGAGTTTCTGCATTTATCAATGAAAATGTTGTTGAGGTCAATGCCTATCTTTCTCCTCCTGATGTCCGACCATTGAGCACCAGGGAGGTGACCCGGCTGTGGCGCAGGGAGGTCGGCACCATCGTCGGTCTGCAGTCTTCGATCTTTGAATCGGACCGGGGCGGGCCTGGGACCGGTGCAGGCTTGACGCTTGAACTGAGTCATAGAGATATTGATACGCTTGACAGAGCGGGATCGATGCTTGCCGAAAAGCTTGCCGAGTTTGATACCATAAGTGATATCGATGACGGCTATAGTCCGGGAAAACCACAATACAACTTCACTATCAATGAGCGAGGCCGAAGTCTTGGCCTTACCCCGGCCCAGGTAGGGCGCCAGGTACGCGACGCCTTCCAGGGTGCGGTGGCTCTCAGGCAGCAGCGCGGAGGAAACGAAATAACGGTGCGGGTACGGCTTCCTGAAAGCCAGCGACTTAGTGAATTTAATCTGGAATCCATGCTGCTTCTTACCCCGGCTGGGACGTTCGTTCCCCTTGCTGATGTAGCCGATGTGGAAAAAGGACGGGCATATACCAGTATTTCCAGAAGAGATGGACGCAGGACGGTGACGGTAACCGCGAATGTTGAACCTGTCAGCGAACTGAGCCGGATTGTCGCAGCGCTCAATGCCACAATTCTTCCCGAGCTGGAGGAGACGTTTCCAGGACTAAGCTCCGGTTTTGAAGGAAGAGAGTCGCAGAGACGGGAGAGTATGCAGAGCCTTCTGAGCGGTTTTGTTTTCGCCCTTTTCGGTATCTATTTCCTTCTGGCTATTCCTTTTCGCAGCTATGTGCAGCCAGTCATCGTTATGATAGCTATTCCCTTTGGCATGGTCGGCGCTGTTCTTGGACATCTGATAATGGGATACAACCTCAGCCTGATGAGCATGATGGGAGTTGTAGCATTGTCGGGTATAGTGGTCAATGATTCCCTTATCCTGATTGACTATGCCAATAAGCAGCGTCTTAAAGGGCTTCTGCCCTATGCTGCCATTGAAGCTGCCGGTCTGCGAAGATTCAGGCCGGTCATCCTGACAACCCTGACAACCTTCGGCGGCCTTGCACCCATGATTTTTGAGACTTCGAGACAGGCCCGGTTTATGATTCCCATGGCTCTTTCTCTGGGATTTGGCATTGTCTTTGCGACCCTTATAACCCTGGTGCTGGTGCCGAGCCTGTATCTGATATTTGCAGATATCAGAGAAGGAGTGAAGGAGAAAAATACTGCGCCCATGCCTGTTGGAAAATCTGAGGTATCCCCAAGGTATATTGTTTGATCCTCCTATCGTCTGCTTTGCAGATCGAAGGGCATAACGTACCAGCCGGCAGCAGAAACCCTCGAGTGCTGCGGCGGTGGAGGAACTTCCCTTTAAGAATATCTCGAGGTGGTTGCCGAGTTCGCCGGACAAAAAGGCGAAAATGCCCTGCAGACGGAGGTACGGCTCGATTTTATCGCTATCCTGTGTCGCTTTTGCGATATGCATAGTCGATAAATAGCCAGTCGCAGGTCTCCTTGATTAGCGAGCCATCTCAAGCCATGAAATACCCAGGTTAAATGGATGGGCGAGATGCGCTTCTCCAAAATCGACTGTATCAGCGGTGAGAAGAAAACTTGTCTCTCGAATGTATTAACCAAAATCTTGGGGAAACCCAAAATTTCTTGAAAGGGCTGTTGAAAAAGGATAGCTTGCTTGCTGTTGATGGCTGAAAAAAGGAGTTTATGCAAAAGTTAGAGCAGGTTTCTAAAGCGAGGTCTAATCACCTTATTGATGTGTAAAGCATACAAGTCAATTTATGCTTCAGCCTCGAAGAGGCAATTCCAGGGAATTCAACTGAGTAACAATGACTTTTCCGGATTCAGCGGATACTTTCCCGGGCCGGTAAACACAAGAATCTTTGCTGCTTTCGACAGGCTAGAGGTGTGTGTATGGATTTTTTTCTGGCTAGACAGCCGATCTTCAATGTGAATAAAAGGGTGTTTGCCTATGAATTGCTGTATCGGGGGGCGACAGACACATCCATAAAGACAATAGGGGGCAGTAAAGCGACAACCAGTCTCCTGACCAGCGTCTTCCTTACTGAGGGAATAGATAAAATTAGCAATTCTAAACCGTGCTTCATTAACTTTACCCGTGACCTTCTGGTAAGAGGAATCCCCCTGACGTTTTCCAAGAGTCAGATAGTGGTGGAGGTTCTCGAGGATGTTCCTCCGGATCCTGAAGTGCTGGTTATCTGTGAAAAGTTAAGAAAAAAGGGTTACATCATTGCCCTTGACGACTTTGTCTATGACAGCTCCCTCGATCCACTCATTGCTTTAGCGGACATCATCAAACTCGATTTTCGGGCTTTATCGGCCGATGAGATTTTGAAGACAATGCATCGGTTATCGCGTTTCAAGCTCAAGTTTCTCGCGGAAAAGGTTGAAACTACTGATGAATTTGAGAAAGCGGCAAAGCTTGGATTTGCGTATTACCAGGGGTTCTTTTTCTCCAAACCGGAGCTCCTTACCATCAAGGAACTGACGGCCGTCAAACTGAATCTATTACATATGCTGGCTGAATTAAGCAGAGAAGATTGGTCGGTGCAGCAGCTTACTGATATTATAACGAAAGATGTTGCCCTAACCTATAAGATTTTGCGTTACCTCAACTCTTCATATTTTTACCGCTTGCAAAAAATAGAAAGTGTTGTCCATGCTATATCGTATCTCGGCGAAAAAGAGATACGACGTTTTGCTGTTTTGGCCATTATCTCCGAGATTGCTGCCAACAAACCAGAAGAGCTTATCAATTTAGCAATGACTCGGGCCCGCTTCTGCGAACTGCTGGCTGAGCACTCCGCGGCCAGGGAGTTCACCAAGGATATCTTTATTCTTGGCCTGTTTTCAACTTTGGATGCCATGCTGGATATGCCGATGTCAGCCATCCTCGAAAAACTGCCTCTGGCCAAAAACCTGCACGATGGACTTGCCACCAGGTCCGGTCCCTATGCCGTGTATTTGAATATGGTCCTGGCATATGAGCACCGGCAAAAAAAAGAATGCCTCGAATCACTTCGGCTGATCGGGCCGTTGAATCGCCAGGTTCATGAGCTCTACCTCGAGTCAGTATCTTATGCCCAGCAATTGTTGAGAGCAGCGCCAGGGTGATGCCGTCGCTTCCGTTTGCTTAATGCGGTCGCCCATGCGGTAAATACCGACGAGGGAGTAGGGGGCGGACCCAACCACTACATTGAGGAGTATCTATACTTTTGAAGGCAGCAGGTGTTGTTGAGGCTTGAAAGGTCTTTTTTGAGGGATAAAGCGCAAGTGTCTTTCTGATGAGAACTCCTGATGACCGGGTGATAGTATTTCAAGAG
>JAZBNU010000132.1:0-5216 GCA_036350815.1 Desulfopila sp. | reverse complement strand
CCAGATGAACAGTGATCACATTGATTTCTTCAGGTTTTCTGCCCATGGCGGCTGCTACGTTTTTAGCGACATATTTATGTGAGGTGCCGTGGAAGCCATATCTCCGGATTTTCAGATCTTGATAATATTCATACGGCAGGGCGTAGAGATACGCTTTCGGCGGCATGGTCTGATGAAATTCGGTGTCGAACACTGCAACATTTGGAGTTTCAGGAAAGAGTTCTTCCGCTACGCCGATGCCGATCAGGTTTGCCGGGTTGTGCAGGGGAGCCAGGGGATTATTTTCCTCGATAGCCTTTTTCACAGATTCATCTATCAGGATTGCACTGCTGAAAGACTCCCCTCCCTGTACGACCCTGTGACCAATAGCGTCTATTTCAGTTTTACTGACAATAACGCCTGTATCGGGTGAGGTGATCATTTCAATGAGAAGATGCATGCCCTCTTTATGGTCTTTGATGTGTTTTTCAACTACTGTCTTTTCTTCTTTGCCGTCGGTGAGTTTTTTATGAGAGAGTATACCGTTGTTTTCACCAATTCTCTCTATGATGCCGGAGGCCATCAGTGTCTCGTCTGCCATATTGAGAAGCTGATATTTAATTGATGAACTGCCGGCGTTGATGACCAGAATTTTCATATGTTTTCCTTCAAAAGTTGTTTAGCGGCATAAGCCTGGATAGCAGTGATGGCTACCGTATTGACAATGTCGTGAACCGTACAGCCACGGCTAAGATCGTTAACAGGTTTTTTCAATCCCTGCAGGATGGGACCGATGGCCAATGAGTCAGTTGAGGCCCGCTGGACAGCCTTATAGGTATTGTTGCCGGTGTTGAGGTCG
Source organism: Desulfopila sp. (assembly GCA_036350815.1). Lineage (GTDB taxonomy): Bacteria > Desulfobacterota > Desulfobulbia > Desulfobulbales > Desulfocapsaceae > Desulfopila_A. The sequence goes on along the minus strand of JAZBNU010000132.1, from coordinate 4,378 downwards.
GGGAAGATGAAAACAGTCGCGTGACCTGCGACTTTGCTGTTGGGCAGCTTTGTTTTGGCTACATCGGGGTCGATGGCGGCGTCATATTGAATCGGCCCTTCCAGAAGGAGATCAGGCCTTTTCGCATTGGCGAGTGCAGTGGCTTTTTTTACTTTTTCCACTTCGGCTCCTTTCCCGGAAGTGCCGGTTGAATAAGAAAGCATGGCTACTCGCGGCCTGATTCCAAACAATCTAGCCGTGTCGGCAGATACAATTGCAATTTCAGCGAGTTGTTCGGCAGTGGGGTTGGGATTGACGGCACAATCGCCAAAAACCAGGACCCTGTCTTTGAGGCACATCAGGAAAACCGAAGAAACAATTGATGATCCGGGGATGGTTTTGATGATCTGAAAGGCTGGTCTGATAGTATGGGCGGTTGTATTAATTGATCCGGAAACCATGCCATCTGCAGCGCCTTTATGGATCATCATGGTTCCCCAGTACGTTTCATCTGCCATAAAGTCGCAGGCCATGTCCATGGTGACGCCTTTATCTTTACGCATTTCGTAAAACTCAAGAACATATTCCTCGAACTGGGGACTTCTCTCGGGGTTGATAATGTTGACACCGTCCAAATCCAGGCCGAGTTTAGAGATCTTTATTCCGATTTCCTCTTCCCGGCCAAGTAAGGTAATGTCACACACGTCTCTTCGTAAAAGAATATCAGCTGCCTGGAGGATGCGGTCTCCGGAGCCTTCCGGCAGAACTATATGCTGCTTGTGTTTCTTTGCTTCACGAATAAGCTTGAACTCAAACATTCGAGGTGTAACGCGAGTGGATTTTCGTGAAATCAGTTTCTGTTTCAGCTCACTGGTGGCAACGTTTGCCTCAAAAAGACCTAGGGCAGTGGCTATCTTTTGAGGGTTATCAGGATCGATTGTTCCTTTGAGATCGTGCAGGGCGCTAACTGTGGGAAAGGTTGAATCCTGCACCAGGAGAATGGGAACAGGAAGCCCGACCCAGCCTTCGATAAGGCGTTTGATGCTCTCGGGAGGGGTCTGTCCACCAGTAAGAAGTATGCCGGAGATATTTGGATAGGCAGAAGAGATTCGTGATGCAAGTGATCCAAGTATAATATCGGAGCGGTCGCTCGCGGTTACCACCAGATTATCGTCTTTGAGATAGTTGAGGAAATTTTCTATCCGCATGGCGGCAATGACGTAGCCGTTGATACGTTTGCCAAGTTCATTTTTTCCATACAAAACTTCGGCGTTAAGCCATTTTCTGACATCGTTCATGCTGGGATTGGCAAGCGTCGGTTCCTCCGGCAGAACATAGAATAAACCGTCTGGAAGGGAGATACTTTTGCGCAGCGCAGCAAGAAGATTCTCTTTGTCTGCTGCCTTTGCCTTGTTGACAATGACCCCCATGGTATCGACGCCTTTTTCCTTGAGGGAGTCGATAGCCAGATGTGAGAGACTGACCACTTCTTCTATGGTATTATCCGTGGCATTGCTTACTATGATGGCCGGGCTGCCGAAATTTGCGGCAATCGCGGCATCAATGTCAAAATTAAATGATTCATGCCCCGCTTTGAAGTCTGTTCCCTCACACAACACAAAATCACAACTCTCCTCGAGCTGCTGATATTTGCTCAGGATTGTTGCCATGAGCTCGTTTTCTCGGCCGCTGTTGATATAGTGCTTTGCTTCGTCAAGGGTGACAGCATAGGTTTCGTTATACTGCAGACCGAGATAAAAATGGGAGAGAATCAGGTTTATGTCATGATCTCTTTCTCCATGATTGGAGGGGTTGATGATGGGGCGAAAAAAGCCGACTTTGCGGATATCGCGAAGCAGGAGTTCCATTACTCCCAGAGCGATAGCCGACTTGCCGCTTTCGGCATTTATTGATGTAATAAATAAATTCTTAGCCATGTAATTTCCTTGTCTTACTGATAAAAAAATAGATACACCACTCCAGGGCAATCAGCCCTGAGAGGGCGTAGAATGATTAAAGCAATGGGTAGAGCGGAGTATTTGTCAGCGATAGTGAGGTGGTTTCCTCATTGCATATCGATTATAATACCAGAAAAGAGTGAATAAATAAAATTCTTCGTGATTATTCTGATGTTCAATCAATCTTATGCAACAAAAGTTATACTGTGGCATCGCACTGGTATATTCCAGGGAGGAGATGGATGGAACCGGTGACTTTCTGCTGACAATAAATTGAATAGCTTTTCCCAGTGGATATATATTAGTATAAACTTTTGCTGCTTTAATGTGATTTTCATTGAGATTACGCAATATGCCGTGATGGCGTGACATCATGGAGAGGAAGAGGATGTACGATACAGCGTATCGCTCCGTCTCCGAGATGAATGCCATTGCGGCAATAAATACCGAGGATATCAAAATGAGTGACTTGAAAATTAAGTTTGCGGAAAGGATGAATCAACTCCCTCCTTATCTCTTTGGCATGATCAACAAGATGAAGATGGAGAAGCGATGGAGCGGTCATGATGTCATTGATCTTGGTATGGGAAATCCTATCGATCCTGCTCCCGGACCCGTGACCGAGAAGTTGATCGATGTTGCTAATGACCCTAAAAGTCACCGCTATCCGGTTGCCGGCGGGATGAAAAACCTGAAGCGTGAAATAGCCTTGTATTATAACAGAAACTATAGTGTTGAACTCGGCGGTGTTGACGATGTCATCTGCACAATCGGTTCAAAGGAGGGGATCTCACATATGTGTCTGGCGCTTCTCGGGCCTGGAGACTCAGTCCTTGTGCCGGCGCCGGCTTTTCCGATACATGTTTACGCCGCCGTTATTGCGGGAGCTTCAGTTATTCGTATTTCATTGTACAAAGAAGAGTCTTTTCTGCAGCAGGTACAAAATATATGTGAAGCGCTCTATCCGCGACCGAAGTTGCTCATGCTGAACTATCCCCATAATCCCACAGGAACTCTCGCTTCAAAGGAATTTTTTGAGGAAGTTATCAGACTCGCCAAAAAATATAACTTTATGGTGATCAATGATTTTGCCTATTCACGGATCACGTATGACGGTTATGTTGCACCAAGTATTCTGGAGATTCCCGGATCGCAGGATGTAGCCGTGGAATTTGGATCGTTTTCCAAGTCCTACAATATGGCCGGCTGGCGTCTGGGGTACTGTGTTGGCAATCCGCAAATAATTGAGGGTCTGGCAAAAATCAAAGGATACTATGATTACGGCATTTTTTCTGCAATACAGGTGGCGGGTATTGTGGCAATGCGTGACTGCGAAGACAGCATAAAAGAGCAGGTGGAGGTCTATCAGAAGCGAAGAGATGTCTTGTGTGAGGGGCTTGAGAGAATGGGGTGGGACGTCGATATTCCCAAAGCCGGCATGTTTCTCTGGGTGAAGATTCCGGAACCGTATGTGCAGATGGGGTCTATCCGCTTCGCTGTTGAAATGATGAGCAGAGCAAACGTTGCAGTTGCACCCGGTGCCGGTTTCGGCGAAGAGGGCAATGACTATTTACGCCTGGCGCTGGTGGAAAATGAAAACCGAATACGACAGGCGCTTAAACAGATGAAGAGAGCTTTGAGCGATATTGATCAGGAAATAGAAGAGGGCACTTTCCGGCTGGATGAACAGGCGTGAAACCTCCTGATCAGTTTCTGTGACCATGTCTGAGAAGCAGTTTTTCCAGCATGGTTACAAAACCTGATCCCAGTGAATTGATGGAATTCAGGTCGAGATACTCTTCGGCGGTCTCATCGAAAAAGAGGTTGAGGTCTGATTCGAGTTCTTTTTCCGGATGCCAGTAGCATATGAGCATGGGGAGTTTCGGCAGGGGGTGCAGCACTACTGAGACATCAGACTGATAATGGTTCTGTACTTGACGCCCACTGAACAAGCGTACCATATCCTCAAAGAGATCAGGGTAATGATCGGCAATTTTTTTCAGAGGTTTTTCACATCGTTGCCCAAACAGGCGAAACCAGTCCTGGCCGCTGGGCAACTCTCGCAGGGGAACCCAACGGCCTGAGACGGCACTGCTTCCTGCACGAAGAATATAGTTATACACTGGTAATGTTACCCAGGGAATCACATGAATATCAGTGTGAATGTCACCGTTGTCGGCAACGGAGTAACTTTTCCCCAGTACCTTAAGTGTCAGTCTTCCTTTACTGTATGTTCCTCCTAACTGCTCGGCAACACTGTAGAGATCGGTTTTCGCAACAGCCTTTTTCAGTTCCTCCAGTGCCTTGCTTGTGTTTTCTGCAATAGCATGACTGCCGCCGTAAGCATCTCCATACTGTTTCAGTATATCAGCGGAAATATGAGGACAGTCCCGCAGTTGCCGATTACCCGTGTACACGGCACCTGCAAATGCCATGCAGGT
>JAZBNU010000131.1:0-13614 GCA_036350815.1 Desulfopila sp. | reverse complement strand
CAATTCTAGTACCGCGGACAGCTCTGTGATTCAAGCTGAAGCAGTCGTCGTGAACAGGCAGTGAGAGAATACACCTGTAATACCACGCAGCCTACCATCCATTCAATTGAGCTCCCCAAAGTCACAACAGAACCCTCCGGAGATGCTCCATCATTTTTCTCAACATACTAAATCTACTAACAATTTACCACATATTTTACAATATTGTTAGTTGGAACATTCAGGTGAGCCTATTAAAATTACCAATCATGCAGAAAAAAGAACAATCAAAGTCTGTATTCTCTCCTATGAGAAGAGCAGAAACTCTGACCACTAATGGGGGATACAATGGCAATGGGTGCGATACGAGAAGCGAGGAAACATAGAGTTCGTATGCACTTTCCTTCGGCAACAGTGCAAGTAAACGAACGAAATGAGGCTCCGGGCAAGGTAAATCTGACAGCTTCGGTTCCCCCGCCCAATGGCAGTCGGCATGAAATCATTTACAGGTTTTCCTATGACTCTACCGGAGGAGCGAGCTCCTTTTCTCCTTTGAATTTTTTCAACAATTTGGGAATAAAAAAGGAAAACACAAAAAGCCCCAGGGAAAAAGCCACTTTCCAGCTCAACAACTCCTCCCATCTTCCGCTGGCCCAGACATCGCGGAGAGTTCCTATAAAAAACGTGAAGATAAACGTTCCCACCAGGATGCCCAACCCCGTCCCCAGGATATAGTCGCCAAAACGGACCTTGGTGAGCCCCATTCCAAAATTCATGGGGGTAAAGGGGAAATACATCAGACGCAGATAGAGCACTGTGGCAAAGCCGTTCCGTTCTATGGCATCGTCAAAGCGCTGTAATTTGTTGCCGATAAGAGATGCAGCAAAATCACGCCCAAGATAGCGCCCAATCAGAAAAGCAAGACCGGCGCCTATCATTGCACCTATCCAGACATAAAGAAAACCCCAGTATGGACCAAAAAGAGCAGCGCCGAGAGCTGTCAGCAGCGTTCCGGGCAGGAAAAGGCACACCCCTACAAAATAGATGACGATAAACAGCAGAGGTGCCCAGAATCCAACGGAGTCGAGAAAAACCTGGAGCTGTTGCGCTGTAAGATAGCGACTCAGAGGAGAAAACCGTACCAGATAGACTGCTGCTCCAATAAAGAGCAGCAACAGCACTACCTTCAACACTCCCTTGCTGTTTCTGTTATCGGCCATGAGATCTCTCCTCAAAAAGTAATAAATACAGCGATGCTGATACAGGGCGCATCACACCTCTTGGCATGCAGCACAGTTCAAGAAGAAGAGTCCTTACACGTTTCGACATAATGCGCGGCTGCCAGTGCTGCGGTACAGCCGTCTGCGGCGGCTAGAACAATCTGATTGGCGTATTTCTGCCGCAGATCGCCCACCGCAAAGATACCGGGTATACTGGTTGCACATTTTTCGTCGGTAATGACATAGCCGGAAGTATTGGTTTTAATGCCGGCAGGAACAAGCTGGTTGTTGGGCGAGAAGCCGACAAAGATGAAGACACCATCCGTCTTCAACTCCCACGTATCATCATTTTTGGTGCTCTTCAAAGCTACCCCAATTACGCCGGTTTCATCGGCGAGAACCTCGGATACCACAGCATTGAAGACAATTTCGATGCGCGGTTCGGCAAACACCCGCTGCTGCAGAATCCGACTGCCCCGAAATTCGTCACGTCGATGAATAAGGTAGACTTTTTCGGTAATCTTGGCAAGATAGAGTGCATCTTCCAGGGCGGTATCGCCTCCACCGACAACAGTAACGACTTTGTTGCGAAAAAAGAAGCCGTCACAGGTGGCACAATAGGATACACCTTTGCCAAAATTCTCTTCCTCACCGGGGACACTTAGTTTTTTCGCCGTCCCCCCTGCAGCAAGAATAACGACGTGACCCTTCAGCAAAGTGCCGTCCTGTAATTTGACGGTATGGTATTCAACACCCGGATCAACGCCAACCACTTCCTTTTCCATTATCTCAAGATCATAGGATTTAGCGTGCTGGAGAAATTTTTCCGATAGTTCGAATCCACTGACTTCAATCATACCCGGATAGTTTTCGACATCCTTGGTAATGGAAACCTGTCCACCGAACATGCCCCGCTCGACAAGAACTGTTTTCAGAGCGGCCCGCATGGCATATATTCCAGCGGTAAGGCCGGCAGGGCCTCCGCCAATGATTATCACATCATATAACTCGTCTTTGGTCATGTTGTCCTCCAGTTATCCAGCCCATGGTTGGAACTGCTGTTTTCTCAATTTTTTAATAATTATTTCAGAGCATTACAAAACTTTAAGCTAACACAGCGTTATTACTCTGTTGCTCTTTAATGCATTCCTGCTGCTGCAGCGCTTTTCAAAGTTGTATACTTTGCGTATTTTTTTCTGACATGCAATCATTAACTTGTAGAATTCCTGTCCGGAAGCCTTTTCTTTCCTGCCCCGACAAGCCGGAATCAGGACAGATACCGGTCTCGAATATCACGACAGCCAGCTCGGACTTATCATGAAATATGTTGTGACTGTATATACCTGAATACTTCTACACGCTGTCTGGCCACACTGCAGGAGTCCATACGGACTTTAATTGTTTACAATAATGCAGACAAGGTAAGGGACAACCAGGAAACTTCATTTGATTTCTTAAGGGTGCTGCTGTCCGGCACATCATCAACAATGTTTTATGATACGCTTGGGAATCAAGATACTTGATTAATTCTTTCAAAGAGTTAATATACTTTTCGTAGCCTGCTTGAAGGTATCTATGCACCAAGGAAAAAATGGTGCTGGTTATTCTTTAAGCACACAAAAAAAACCCCATGGGGGAAAGACCATGAACACTACATATTCGGGAAAAGGCAGCTGTCTCTGCGGAGCAACCGGCATTGAAGCTCGGAAAATATCAGCAAGCCTCGGTGCCTGCCATTGCGGAATGTGCCGAAAATGGGGAGGGGGACCACTTCTGGCAGTTGACTGCGGTACCGAAGTGACCCTCAAAGGTGAAGAAAATATCAGCATTTTCGAATCTTCGGAATGGGCGGAACGTGCCTTTTGCAAAAAGTGCGGTACTCACCTTTTTTATCGGTTAAAAGAAAATATGCAGTACATCGTTCCTGCAGGACTGCTCAATCTTGATGCTGACAAGTTTATCTTCGACCACCAGATTTTTATTGACGAGAAACCATTATATTACCAGTTCGCCAACGAAACAATGACAATGACAGGGGCAGAGGTGTTTGCGAAATACGGTCCGCAGGAAGAAAAGGATTATTGATCCTCTCTTAAAAAAAACAACATGATTCACGAAAAGACATTCAAAGAACGTCTGGCTATCCTCATCGGAGAACGGGGCAGCAAAAATTTTGAGCGCCGTACCGGGGTAAGCGAAAAGAATATTATGCAGTATCTTCAGGGAGACAGCCTCCCCACTTTGAAGATACTGGAAAAAATTGCCGCGGGCAACGGCGTCTCTATCGGCTGGCTTATCGGTGAAGAGGCCTACCTCCATACTGAAGAAAAGCACCCTGCTTCCGCTAATCATACTATGACGGAAATCTGTGAATGGATCGCCGAACAACAGGATGGTATCAATTACTGGGAGGTTCTCAAAGCAAAACTTGCCCTGGAGTACCCTGATTTCCGAGCCTGGCTCAGAGAGAAAGAACAGCACAAATAGAAAAAGCATGACGACATCACACCGTATAGTTCATCCCGGCTACAGGATCGGCACACTGCAGAGTGAGGAAGGTGAGATTCTTGTTCCACCAGCGCACTGGGCTTTTCTTCCTGCCGGTGACGCAGCTATAACCCGCAAGGTAAAAGCCCTTGGAAAAACCTGGGTTGTCCAGGTTCGTAAAGGAAAGCGATCCTTCAGCAAGGGTATCTGGGCTGCTGCAGAAGATATATATACAGCCCGTGAAGAAGTCCAAAAAATGCGTTCTACTCCTCAATATGCTGAAAAATTACTACGTAACACCGCCGCTCGAAAGCGCGAACAGGAAAAATACGTCGAGGATTTTCAGGAAGCCGTCCGAGTGTACCTCGGTTTTCACCAGAGGTACGCAAAAGAAGCAGAACTACTTGCCGAAAAGGTTGCCGTCCACGCTACACCTGTCGGCAGCGGTACAGTTGCGCGAACAGCCCGTCTCCCTCTGGAAAAGCGGGCCGAAGCTGCCGTAATAGCATGGATGCGCCATAACACTACAACATATGACAGCATGCGTATTGCCCGGATCAAGGGAAAACGAAGAGAAGTTCGCCGTCTGCTGGCAGAGCGTGCTATTGGACTTTTTCATAATTACCGCAGTGGTTGTGCAGTCCCCGCGGACTGTCCCTTGCAAAAAAGCCTCTATCCCGAATTTCTCATGAAAATTGTGCCAATTTTCTTCAATTAGATTATATTCCAATATGTTCAAGCAGGATACTTTCATAAGAAAACCATACACAATGTTCACCGAAGGCCAGCCGATCTTACCGCGCCTCGCATCCACGGCAACCTCGGCTGGTGAGAAATCCGGGCTATTCCTCAGCTCCTGCCCAAAACCCTGATGAACATGTGTAGCTTTCAAACTGTAACCATAATCGGGAGGGATCATGCCGGAAAAAGACCATCTCTACATTCTCTGGACCAGCGCTGATAAGATTACGGCGGAAAAAATGGTATTCATGTATGGCATAAACGCCGTGCGGCGGGAGTGGTGGAAGAAAGTCACCATCATAGTCTGGGGTGCTCCAGCGCTCCTTGTCAGTGAGGATATTGATCTTCACAACAAAGTGGAAGAGGCGAAACTGGAAGGGGTCCATATCACAGCCTGCAAAGCATGCGCCGATCAACTCGGCGTCACGGATACACTGGAAAAACTGGGTATCGAAGTGATCTACTGGGGAGAGCCGCTCACCAGGATTCTCAAGAACGACGAGAAACTGATCACTATTTAGTATCTGATCTGCAGTCCACCTGCTCCAGGGCCATCTCCACCGCCCTGGCCGCATGAAGCGGCGTTGTGTCAAACAATCGGACTTTTATATCCTCCTGCTGCACCAACAGACCTATTTCCGTACATCCGAGGATGACAGCCTCGGCACCCTGATCAGCCAGCCATTTCATAATCCGTATATATTCTTGTTTGGAGTTCCCCACCATCCTGCCGCAGCAGAGTTCATCAAATATTACCCTGTTGATGATTTCTCTGTCCCCTTGCTGCGGAACAATAACATCCATACCGTAGCGCTCTGCCAGCCGTTGACGGTAAAACTCCTGTTCCATGGTAAATGCGGTTCCGAGCAGCCCTGCCGTGTTGACACCTTCTCTCTGCAGAACATCTCCTGTGGCATCAGCAATATGGAGCATGGGAATATCGACCCTCGTCAGAATATCTGCGGCGAGGACATGCATGGTATTGGTACAGAGCAGAAAGAAATCAGCCCCGGCCTTCTCCAGTCCTGCTGCTGCATCCCCGAGAATATCACCTATGGCATCCCACTCATCATTTCGCATCAGTGTCTCAATCGGGCCAAAGTCAACACTATGCAACACGATACGGGCCGAATGGAGCCCACCCAGAGCCTTCTGCACGCCTTGATTGAGGAGCCTGTAGTATTGCAGGGTCGATTCCCAGCTCATGCCGCCGAGCAGTCCGATTGTTTTCATAAAATTTCCATAAATTTAAAAGGAAACATGGAGCTTTTTCGGTGCTGCCACCCTTCCATTTTCACTGCTGCTGACACTGCAGACACGAATATTTATCTACTTTTCAAAATCGCGACCTTGGACTCATGGAAAGTCCCCCCTCCCCCCATATCCGTCGTCTTCTGCGAGGCGAGGTCATTAATGGCAGCCGGATGCGCCTCACATTGCCAGAACAGACCTTCGGCAACCAGAAGGCCCTGGCGCACATCATCACTTATCATCGCTCTTCTCCTTGCCCAGCCTCGGTCATTGAAGAGAGTCAGCAGCTCATCGTTTTCAACCCCGATCTGCAGAGCATCGGAAGGATGAATAAGCACAGTACCAGGATCTCCCTGATACCGCTCTCCGAAGGTGGAGTTCAACAGGTCCGGGTGCGGCGGCGTAATCAGTTTAAAAGGGTACCTTACAGCAAGATCAGCGCTGTCGAACTCTGCCCCATCGAGCAGACAGAGCGTTGGCGGCAACGCCGGGTCGCTGCTGTCGACAAAACTGTATCGTCCCTTTTCCTGACTGAAGGCAGCCTGGTTTTTCCTCCATCGCTTGGAGCGTACGGCTGTACCGTAGGCCAGCCCTTTACTCTTCACGGAATCCGGCAGTCCCTCAAGGGTGGCAAGATATCCTGAGAGACGTTCATCGAGAGTCTGCTGAAATGGAGGGTCGGTAAACCCGAGCCGTTCAGCAAGCTCCTGGAAAAACGTGAAGTTGCTCTTTGCCTCTCCCATGGGCGGAATCGCTGCATCCACCAAGGAAAGATAGAAATGGCCATAGGCGGTGTACAGGTCTTTGTTCTCCAGAAAAGTGGTAGCCGGCAAAACAAGATCAGCATATTTTGCTGTAGGCGTCATCACCTGTTCATGAACAACCGTAAAAAGATCTTCCCGCAGCAGAGCCTGGCGCACCAGACTGGAATCCGGCACCGATGAGAGAGGGTTGGCGTTATAGACAAAAAACATTTTAATGCCAGGTTCTTTACAGTGCAGACTGTTGCCGAGCTGGACCATATTAAATAAACGTCCAGGCTGCTCCGCCAGAGAAGGCCAGGTCAGCATGGACTGGTCCCCGCTGAAAGCAGACGATGTCAAGAGAACACCACGGCCCTCACCACCATCAAACAATCCAAGAGCAGCCGCCAGTGAAGTAAGGGCCCGGATGCCCATGCCGGCTCTGCTGTTGCGTGTCATACCGATGCCGATGCGTAGAAAAGTCCTGTCGGAACTCTTCAGAAGAGCGGCCAATTCATCAATCTGCGCCTCATTCACACCGCTTTTTTTCACAAAATCAGACAGCGAACTCCGATGCAGATAGTCCTCTAAAATATCAAAACCAGTGGTTGCTTCTTCTATGAATGTGCGGTTCAAACCGCCATTATCCAGAAGTTTCTTCAGAAGTGCCAGAACCAGAGCTGTATCCCCGCCAGGTTCCACCTTGATATGCAGGTCTGCGGATCCGGCTGTAAGCGTTTTATAGGGATCCACCACCACCAGGCGCGCCCCTTTTTTCCTGGCCCCGGCAACATATGGCCAGAAATGCATATTGGTGACCTTGGTATTTCCACCCCAGATGATGACCAGTTCCGCCTCTTCGGCAATCTCGGGAGGAGAGCCTGGAATATCGCCGCAATGGCTCTTCCAGCCGGCTTTGGCGGCCGTCGAGCATATCGTTTCCTCAAGACGGGACGTACCAAGTTTATGAAACAGAGGGTATCCGGCAAATCGATTCATTACCCCCATATTCCCCGCATAGGCAAAAGGAAGAATTGCTTCACCACCATACTGTCGCCGGATCGAACTGATTTTTTCTCCTAAAATCCCATAGGCTTCATCCCAGCTTATCCGCCGAAAGCTTCCTTCTCCTTTTCGCCCAGTCCTGAGCAGAGGAAAAAGAATGCGATCCGGAGAGTTCAAACGCTCCGGATAGCTCTTCATTTTACGACAGATCACACCTCTGCTGTATGGATGGTCCCTGTCGCCCGAAAGTGCGGTAACCATACCGTCTTCAATTGTAACTCGGATCCCGCAGCTGTCCGGACAGTCCAGCGGGCATACTGACTTTTTGATGGTGGATTTTTTGTTTATCATTGAATCAATCTCGCAAAAATAAAGAGATGGGGTGACTCCTTGGCGCAGCCTCTATCTCAGCGGGCTGTGTTTCCATCAGCTGTGGCGGTTCCATCAAAGACATCGTGTTCCACATCGACAAGAGGCCGATCCACCCGGCCGTGGTTAAAAAGAATTTTATGGAGCAGCCAGCCATAGGCGGCAATAGCTACAAGGGAAATCATGGGATAAAAGTAGCCTAAAGGACAGAGAAGAGCCACGGTAACCCAATGCATCACAATAACATTCTGCGAGTGCAGTTTGATGGGAAAATCGCCATGCCTGCTGATTACGGCAAGGCCGCTGAGATTCCAGCCATACAGTGCGGTAAAGGCATGCAGTCTGAGCAGCGGCAGTGCTATCTCCGGAGTATAGTGTGAAAATGCGAGAAATATATAGAGAATCCCTGTGATTGAGGTAAACATCAGAAAAAGGATTCCCGAAGTGAGGAAAGCCTTCTGCTGCAATTCAATCCCTTCAGTGTAATACAGATAGAGGATCAGAGCGACAGTGAGAAAAAGAGTTACGGAAATGACAACCTGGGGGACATAAACCTCAGCGAGAATAAAGAGAAAAAAGACAATAACCCCAAGATTGATTGTCCAGAAGGCCGATTCTTTCAGGGAGGATATGACAAAAATCTTCTCTTCTTTCATCAGAGCGAAGATGACGGACATACTGATCAGCGACAGGGGAAAGGAGAAACCGAGAAAAAAGGTATCCAGTTTCAGTTTTTCGATGGTAAACCAGTTGGTATACACGCTGTTCAAAATAACAGGAGAAGATATCAACAGACCAAGCGACAGACAGAGCAGAGCCGCCTGATGAAATTTCCGCGAGACATTTTCCCGCAGCGAGAAGAGGGCTTGAGGGAAAAAGGAGCCAAACCGTTTAATCCGAACGCTTTCGATGATCAGAGCCAATAACAGAGGAATCACCAGAGTAATGCCATACCACTCCATAAAGGCACTCAGGGCAAAAAGAAGAGACAGCCCATAAAATATTTTCCCTTTTGCGGAAAGATTCCTTTCCCCCTCGGTAAAATAGATCAGTAATGTGCCGCCGCTGCAAAGATTGAAAAGAAAGATATGTAATCTCTCAAAATTCAGGGTAGTTGGAGCCACCAGGTGATGCATGAAACCGCATGCCAGGGCAACTGTCATGGTTGCCAGTAAGATAGTTTTCAGCCTGCTGCTCACCCTTCTCTCCTTTTTGAGGTAGTGCTTCCATTATCTATTCCAAATTTTCCCAACAGGCCGCAAAGTGCTTCCTCCAAAGTTCTGTGCCGGAATATAAACCCGGAGTCAAGTAGTTTGCGGCAGTCGGTTCTGCTGCTTGACAATACTATTTCAGTCGCCATTTGTCCATAAACAGCCTTCAAATATGATTCAGGAACAGGAAAAAGGAGAGGGTAGCCTGATATCTCCGAGAGGATCTCCATAAAAGAACTGTTGCACACCGGAAAAGGAGCGGTCATATTGACAGGGCCGTGCAGCGCAGGACAGCACATGGCATGATAGATGGCGGAAATGGTGTCATCCAGAGAAATCCAGCTGATAAACTGATCTCCCCGGCCGAAACGCCGCATGATACCCAGAGGGGCTGTGCTCAGGAGACGCTGCAGAGCTCCCCCCTGTGGTGAGAGAGCCACCCCGATACGCATAAGCACCGTTCGAATTCCTGCCTCCGCAGCGACCTGCGCCGCGTCTTCCCACTTCCTGCATACTTCAGCAATAAAGCCATCACCACTGGAGGAATTTTCATCTACCGTAGCAGACGACGTATCACCGTAATACCCTACTGCCGAAGCACAGAGAAATACCTTGGGCTGCCGTGTCTGAGCGGCCAGCGCACCTGCCAGAAGAGTCGTTCCCCGTGTACGTGATTCCAGCACAGCTTTTTTCTTTGCCGTATTCCAGCGGCCCAGGCCGATATATTCACCGGCCAGATGAATAACCGCATCGAAATACGGCAGATCATCCATCTTGCCGGCCATGGGGTTCCAGTACAGTTCATTCTCTTCCCGGTTCGGTTTTCTCCGCACCAGAGTCCAGACCTCATGCCCTCCCGTGGTCAATAACGGCAGAAGCGCTCTGCCCAGTACCCCGCTGGCCCCTGAGACCAGCACCTTTGACGACTGAGTACCGCAGCGTCTGTGAAGTTCCAGGTCTGCCGCCAGAACAGCGGCACGATGCTGAAAGGTGCGCTGCAGTGTTGTATCAACATGTTTTTGCAAAAAGGAGGGCAACAGGCCGTGCAGCGGAAGGGCATATTCGATACTGTCTTCAAGACATGCCCTTTTGTCGCATTCATAGAATCTATGCCGGTGCGACCAATGAGAGAAAGGTCCTTTGTGCATAACATCGCGAAACATTGCGCCTGGAACGTTTTCAACATGATGAGCGATCCAGCGAAACGGCACGGGACCAGCATGCATACGCATCTCCACCATCCCGCCGGGATCGAGCCCGCCACGGCGCTGTCGCACTTCAGTCTTTTCCCAAGGTGGAATGAGTCGTTCGAGAGCGCCTTTTCGTGAGTGCCAGTTATATAACGATTCAACACTGCATGGGAACGCTGCAGTATAGCGGAAATTGGCCACCTCAGTCATTGAGAATTTCCCGCAAAGCCTCATCCAGTGTCGGATAGCGAAATACAAAGCCATGATCCAGCAATGCCTTCGGCACAACTTTCTGCCCCTGCAGCAGAGAGCGGCCAAACTCACCTGCCACTGTCTTCACCAAAAAAGAAGGAGCAGGAATAATAGCAGGCCTGTGGAGAAAACTTGCCAGTTTTTTGGCAAACTCTTGCTGACGGACAGACTCCGGCGCCGTAAAATTAAATGGTCCTTCCAGGCCGCTGCCATCCATTAAAAAGAGCACTGCGGCCACCAGATCGTCGACATGTATCCAGGGGAACCATTGCCTGCCGTCGCCAATTGCCCCTCCCAGTCCCAGTTTGAAAGGCGTTTTCATGGTCTCGATTGCCCCACCACCCTTGCCGAGAACAACGCCAAAGCGCATGGTTGCCACTCTAACACCTTTTTTTACCGCGTGCATAGCCTCACGCTCCCAGCTTTTACAGACATCGGCAAGAAAGTCAGAACCGGCCTCCCCGCTCTCATCCACCGCGGTCTCACCTTTGTCGCCATAATACCCTGCTGCTGATGCACTCAGGAGAACCGTACCTGCACTGTCCGGGAGCGCATTGACAATATTCCTGGTGGTCTCCACCCTGCTGGCATACATTTTTTCTTTATATGATTCCGTCCAATAATTGAAAATCGTTCGGCCGGTAAGATTGATAATGACATCAAAAGAGGCAAGATTTTCCTGCCATTTTCCCGGCACAGCGGTATCCGCCTTCAGGATATGCAGTGTAGATGTTTTTTCCAGATGGGCTTTGCCGCTGCTGCCGACCACTGTAACCTCATGCCCCAGTTGCAGCAGCCTGCGACTCAGGTTGGTTCCAACAAACCCTGTACCTCCTGTCATAAATATCTTCATTTCCCCTCCCTTTGAAAAACGACGCTTTAACGAAACACTCCAATATCGGCTATTGATGACTCTTGCCATTTACGGCCTGGCACCAGGCAAAGCCTTCAATTGGCGTGTTTCAAGTGTTCTACGGCAAAAGAGTAAACACTGATACCGACATTATCAAAAAAATATTGTCTCAAAACAGTACCCCAGCCTGTTTCTCTCTTTAACCATAGAACCGCTTTGCTCTTTTTTCTAGCCATTTGTTGTAACAGGTCGAAATGAAAACAGGTTGCCGTATCCGTCAATCATCGGGTATGCTGGAGCACCAGTTTCCATTATGGAAGATCTATTTTTTCGTTTTTCTATCTTCTCCAGGGTGAAAAGCATGACAACCGTTCGCTATCCACATCTCTTCAAGAGCCTTGATCTGGGTTTTACCACTCTAAAAAATCGTATTCTCATGGGATCGATGCATACAGGTCTCGAAGAAGAACGGGGTGGATTCAAAAAACTGGCAGCGTTTTACAGCGAGCGGGTAAAGGGTGGGGTCGGCCTCATTGTCACCGGAGGGATTGCTCCTAATTTCAGAGGACGAATCGCACCATTCGGATGCCAGCTGAGCTTTCCCTGGCAGGTCGGCAAACATGCTCTTGTAACCGATGCGGTACATAGCCATGGCGGCAAAATATGCCTGCAGATCCTTCATACCGGCCGTTATGCCTATCATCCCTTCAGTGTGGCACCTTCTTCCGTCAAAGCCGTTATTACTCCCTTTAAACCAAAGGAAATGACACTGCGGCAGATACGAAAAACCATTGCCGACTTTGCCCATACCGCAGTATTGGCGCAGAAAGCCGGTTATGACGGTGTCGAAATAATGGGTTCTGAAGGCTACCTGATAAACCAGTTCATCTGTAAACGGGTAAACAGACGCAATGACGAATGGGGCGGCTCCTACGAAAATCGCATCCGCCTGGCCCTTGAAATCGTCTCGGCCGTCCGCCACCGTGTCGGCTCTGACTTTATCATCATTTTCAGGTTGTCCATGCTCGATCTGGTGGAGCAGGGCTCCACCTGGGAAGAAACCGTTCTTCTCGCCAAAAAGCTGGAGGAACGAGGTGTCACCCTTATCAACACCGGCATCGGTTGGCATGAATCGCGTATTCCCACTATTGCCACCAGTGTCCCGCGGGCGGCCTTCAGCTGGGTAACCGAACTCATGAAAAATGAAATCGTCACGCCTCTCATCACCACAAATCGCATCAACACTCCCGAAGTAGCAGAAGCCATCCTGGAACAGGGTAAGGCAGATATGATATCCATGGCCCGCCCGTTTCTGGCCGATCCCTATTTTCCAGCCAAGGCGGAGGCCGGAAGGGAGGATGAAATCAACACCTGCATCGGCTGCAACCAGGCCTGCCTCGACCACGTTTTCCGCAACAAGAGAGCCTCCTGCCTCGTCAATCCCGAGGCATGCTACGAAACAGAACTGCTCTTTGCCAAAACCGACTTTCCCAAGCACATCGCAGTAGTCGGCGGAGGGATGGCGGGCATGGCCTGCGCAGTGTATCTGGCCCGACGGGATCACAAGGTCACCCTGTTTGAGGGTGGTGCCGAACTGGGCGGTCAGTTTCTTCTGGCGAAAAACGTGCCTGGCAAAGAAGAGTTCAAAGAAACACTGCGCTATTTCACCAGACAGCTTGAACTGCTTAGGGTGGATATCCGTCTTGGCTCGCGGCAGGACAGCAGCACTCTACTCTCTAGCGGATTTGATGAGTTTGTGGTGGCAACCGGTGTTACTCCCAGAATTCCCCGGATAGACGGGATCGACCATGCCATGGTCATTACCTACCAGGATATCCTTTCAGGAAAAAAAGAGGCCGGCTCCCGTGTTGCCGTCATAGGCGCCGGAGGGATAGGCTATGACATCAGCGAATTTCTCTGCGAGCAGCCGCCCTCCCACAGCCTCCATCTCGATCTCTGGCTCCGGGAATGGGGAATCGACCGGAACATTGCCTATCCCGGCGGAGTAGAAGGTGTTACGCCGCAGAAGCCGCTGCCTGCTCGAACAGTATACCTGCTGCAGCGAAAAAGCGGCAAGTTCGGCAGGACCCTGCAACCCACCACCGGCTGGATCCACAGGGCGGCACTGAAAAAGAGAAAGGTTGAAATGATAGGTGGAGTCACCTATGAAAAAATTGACGACGCCGGACTCCATATCCGCAAGGACGGGCAACTCATGGTTCTCCCTGTTGACAGCGTAGTTCTCTGCACCGGCCAGCTTTCCCAGCAGAAATTATGGCGGGAACTCAAGGACGCAGGCCGCTCCCCCCACCT
>JAZBNU010000130.1:0-6630 GCA_036350815.1 Desulfopila sp. | reverse complement strand
TGGGCAACCTCTGTTCTGCGCGACCACCTTATCAATGGCTATACTGTCAACGAAAGGCGACTGGCTGAAAAAGGTCTGGTCGAGATGGAACAGGCAGTGGCCCTTCTTTCCCGCACCTTGAATAACCATGAGCTGATTACCGATGAAGGCATAGCTGTTCTCGAGGTAATTAACAGCTATGCGAAATCATGGACCCTGCTGCTGCAGTATGATGAGCAGCAACTGGCGCTACCGAAAGAGAAAAGAAAGGTAAAGCAACAACTTGATTATCAGCAAGCCATTGAAGCGATCACCGCTTTAAAGAAAGAGCTCATAGCCAGGGAGGAAGCAAGCGATCTGTTCGGCCAGGAGCGGGATAAACACTTGCAGGGTATTCTGGGCAACATCAACCAGACCTTTGGTGGAGAAGAACTCTATCCAAGCGTGGAAGAAAAAGCAGCTCATCTTTTGTATTTTGTCATTAAAGATCATCCTTTTAGCGATGGTAATAAGCGGATTGGTTCCTTTTTGTTTTTGCTGTTTTTACAGGAAAATGGTTTGCTTGACGCTTCAGGGATAAATGACAATGGGCTGGTGGCTTTGGCGTTGCTGGTCGCCGAGAGTGACCCACGGCAGAAAGAGCTGATGGTGCGGTTAATATTGAATTTGTTAATGAAGCCGAAATGAGCCGAGTGCCATATCGAAAAGCCACAATGTTTGATATGACTGGCAAATTGCCCGAATGTTGGTGCTGGGCAGCCTTTGACTATGCAATGGAGTCCCCTGACCAGGGTTTTTGTCACTGGTATAGCACTTGCTTCATGCTGATGCCAGATAACGTTGTTTGTGAAGTTGCCCTGGAACAGGGACCAGCGTAATGACCATGTCCAGTCAATGTGAGCAATTCTTACAGCGATGTCTGCTGCTCGACATTGAGGTCAATGAGGAGAAGGTAATATATTCAATCGGTGCTGTGTTCAGGGGCGAGGCTTTTTCTTCACCTTCCGGCAAGCCTATTGATACCAACCTGCTGAATGAACTCGATCAATTCGGCAAGGAGGCTGAGTTTCTTCTCGGCCATAATATCCTGGCCCATGATCTGCCGCAATTAGTTGAGGCGGCACCCGGGCTGGAATTACACACAAGGCCTGCAGTAGATACACTCTATCTCTCTCCGCTTGCCTTCCCGGAGAATCCGTATCACCGTCTTGTTAAAGATTATCAGATTGTCCGGGATAGTATCAACAATCCGGCACAGGATGCTTTACTTGCCGGAAAGATTTTTTCCGAACAGTGGGATGCCTTCGAGTATCGACTCAATAAAAGCATTGATGCTCCTCTGCTCTATAGAAGTTTTCTGCAGACCGACGAATCACTCAATGGTACCGCCCGGGCCCTTGAGGCAATAGGAATCCCTGCCCTTTCTGGTGATGATCTCTATGAAGCATTCTCCTGGTATGCATCAAAATACGCATGTGTTTCCGCAGTCCAGAAGATTGTTGATCAACTTGTTGATGGCGAGCTGGAGCATGCGCAGTTTGCCTATATCTGCGCCTGGCTGAGTGTTGCCGGAGGAAACTCTGTTTTGCCTCCCTGGGTGAGGCATCGGTATGCAACCATCCCGTCCCTGCTGCATCAATTACGGGAAGTACCATGTCATTCTCCTGCCTGTGAATATTGCAGCCGGTACCATAATCCCTTGTACTATTTGAAGCGGTTCTATGGATTTGACACGTTTCGAGAGACGCCCGCAACGGCGGATGGCAAAAGTCTGCAGGAGGAGATAGTTCAAGCTGCTGCAGCCAATGCGACGATATTTGCAACATTGCCCACAGGAGGAGGAAAATCCTTATGCTATCTGCTCCCTGCCTTGATGCGGTATCAGCGTCGGAATATGCTCACCATTGTTATCTCGCCTCTCCAGGCCCTGATGAAGGACCAGGTGGATAATTTTGCCAACCAGACCGGGACGCGCACTGCCGCGGCTATCTATGGGTTGCAGACCATGCCGGAAAGAGGGGTGGTGCAGGAGGGTGTGCGCCTTGGAGATATCGGTATTCTCTATGTGTCTCCGGAACAACTGCGCAATAAATCTTTTGTTGCCACGATTGCCCAGCGGGAGATAGGTGCCTGGATATTTGATGAGGCCCACTGTCTCTCCAAGTGGGGGCATGACTTTCGTCCGGATTATCTTTACGCGGTAAAATTTATCAGGGAATTTGCCGTAAAGGCTGGAGTGGTAATACCGCCTGTACAATGTTTCACCGCCACGGCCAAAACTGACGTACGCCAGGAAATCATTGATCTGGTGCAAAGTGAGCTTGGCTTCAGGGTAGTCCAGTTTGAGGGGGGCCATGAACGTGCCAACCTGCGCTACGAGGTCTGGTCGGTCGATCCACATGAAAAATATGGGGTGATCGAGGAGTTGTTAAAAGCGCGTTATGACGGCAAGGGCAGTGTCGTTATCTATTGCTC
Organism: Desulfopila sp.; assembly: GCA_036350815.1. Classification (GTDB taxonomy): domain Bacteria; phylum Desulfobacterota; class Desulfobulbia; order Desulfobulbales; family Desulfocapsaceae; genus Desulfopila_A. Next base: position 4,176 of record JAZBNU010000130.1, on the reverse strand, counting down.
AAGCAGGAAAAAAACAGAAAACCTGGCTGAATTTCTGCAAGAGAGAGGGTATGAAGCAGACGCCTTTCATGCCGGGCTTGAACCGACCCTGAAACGGAGGATACAGGAGAGCTTTATTGAGGGGACAACACCGATCATCTGTGCCACCAATGCCTTCGGCATGGGCATAGATAAGGATGACGTGCGGCTGGTCATCCATGCCGATATCCCCGGCTCACTGGAAAACTATCTCCAGGAAGCGGGCCGTGCCGGCAGGGACCGGGAGCACGCCGAGTGTATTTTGATTTTTGCCGACCAGGACATCGAAGGGCAGTTCAGTTTAAGTGCAAGTTCAAGACTGACGCAAAAGGATATCGCGCAACTGTTAAAAGGGATCAAGACCGCCGCGAAAGATCGTGACAGTATAGTTTTGACGCCCGGTGAGATCATGCGTCTGGAATCGGTTGATATTGATCCTGTGGATTTCGGGGCTCCCGATACCAAAGTCAAAACGGCGGTTGCCTGGCTCGAACGTGCCGGCTACCTCGAACGAAAAGAGAATGATAACCGCATTTTTACGGGCAAACCGCTTGTTGGTAATATTGATAAGGCACGAGAACGTATAGCCGAACTCAATCTCTCCAGGCGTCAGCAGGAACGATGGCTGGCCATCATGCAACTGTTGATGGAGCGCCGCTCAAGTAAGGGCTTCAGTGCCGATGAAATTGCCAGCCTCACATCCTTTGGCAGCCAGAAGGATGATCCGGAAACCGAGACCGAAGCACAACGTGTTATCCGCACACTTGACGATATGGCGCAACAAGGATTGCTTGCCAAGGAAACAACTCTTTCAGCATTTATCCGCTATAAAACAGCAGATAACTCGGAAGTGAGGCTTGCCAGACTCAGCTCTGTTGAGCGTGAGTTTCTCAAAATACTCCGGGAGAGTGCACCGGAGGTGGATCTGGAGACACCACTTTCTCTTGATCTGCGGCAGATCAATCAACAGCTCATAGATGCAGGTCATGAAAAGTCATCTCCACAGTGTCTGCGGAGTATTTTATATGGCTTGAGCAGAGATGGAAAAGGTATTGCCGGGCAGAAGGGAAGCCTTACCGTCGCCGCAGCAGGCGGAGATATCTATGCTGTGCATCTTCACCGTGATTGGGAGTCTCTAGAAAAGACGGTGAAAATTCGTCAACAGGCTGCGGTGGTCACGCTCGGTGTGATGCAGCGCGTTGTGCCGTCCGGGACAAAGCCGGGAGCCAATCTGCTTGTTGATTTTTCTCTCGAAAGTATCATTGCCGGATTGCGAAAAGATCTGCTGTTGTTTTCCCAGCTGAAGGACCCCTTGGCTGTTGCGGAAAGAGCGCTCACGTATATGCATGAGCAGTCCATTATTGATCTGCAGCAGGGACTTGCTGTTTTTCGCCAGGCAATGACGCTTGTTCTCAGTGAAGAGAATAGAGGTCGATATTACACAAAAGCTGATTTCGAGCCGCTTCGGACGCATTACAAAGAGAGAAATTTTCAGATTCATGTAATGAACGAATATGCCAGGAGAGCGCTTGATAAACTGGCGGCCGCGAAAAACCTGGTCACTTCGTATTTCCAGGATGACAAGGCAGAGTTTGTGAAGCGCTACTTTCCCGGAAGAGAGAAGTTTCTCGAATTCGCCACAACCGAACAATCCTACCAGCGCATTGTAGATGACCTGAAAAACCGTAGCCAGGAGAAGATAGTTGCTGCCAAAACCGATGCCAATATCCTCATCCTTGCCGGTCCCGGTTCCGGAAAGACCCGTGTGGTTGCACATCGGGTCGCCTATCTGTTGCGGGTGAAGCGGGTTCCGGCGCGCTCTATTCTTGTACTTTGTTTCAACAGGGGGGCTGTGCAAAGTCTGCGAAAACGTATTCGAGATCTTGTCGGTCGTGATATTCGCGGAGTAACAGCCTTAACTTTCCACGGTCTCGCTTTGCGGTTGACGGGAAGATCTCTTGTACCGGGTTCATCATCGAAGCGGGCAGAAGAGATAGATTACTCACAAATTATTAAAGATGCCAATGCGTTGCTCAGAGGTGAAGTTGACTCGCTCGGTTTTGAGCAAGATTCCCCAAGGGATATACTGGTTGGTCGATTCAGCCATATTTTGGTTGACGAGTACCAGGATATTGATGAGGACCAGTATGAACTGATTTCTCTGCTTGCCGGGAGAACCGCAAAAGAAAGTGACTTGAAACTGTCGATCCTGGCTGTTGGTGATGACGATCAGAATATCTATCGTTTTCGAGGAGCAAATATTGGTTTTATCAGGAAATTTCGAGAAGACTACCGGGCAGATATTCACTACCTGGTGGAAAATTACCGATCCTCGGCAAATATTATACGTGTTTCCAATCACTTCATTTCCCAGAATGAGGATCGGATGAAAACTGAGCACCCCATAGTGGTTAACAGGGCTCGGGCTGCTTTGCCTAAAGGAGGAAATTGGCAACACATAGACCATCTGGCTGAAGGCAGAGTTCAGCTTCTCCAGGTAAAAGATGATAGGGAGCAGGCGGCTGCTGTATTGTCTGAGCTCAAACGGCTACGGGCTGTAAGTGATAGCTTTTCGTTGTCGAACACAGCTATATTGGCGCGCGAATGGCAGGAGCTGGATTGTATGCGATCATGCTTTGAAGAGGAGGGTATTCCTGTGAATCTCAACTGGGGCAAGAGTGCGTTTCCCGGTTTGTCGCGGATTCGGGAATATTCAACATTGCTCCGCCACCTGAGAGAAAACAGTGAAACACCCTTCTCTGCCACATCATTGCTCCGATTTCTATCTGAAACAGATGGAAAAGATACAATCTGGCAGATGCATCTCCGCGGTCTGGTTGAAGAGTGGCGGGATGAAACCAACGACAGTTCACAACCTGTACCAAAAATTGAAGAATATCTTTATGAATCTCTGGCAGATCAGCATCGCTCCAGACATCTGAGCAACGGTGTGTTCTTATCGACGGTCCACTCGGTCAAAGGGTTGGAATTTGACCATGTGTTTGTGCTTGGCGGAAGTTGGCGCGTAAAAAGTGACGCAGAGTTGGAAGAAGAACGCAGGCTTTTCTATGTTGCCATGACTAGAGCCCGGGAAACACTTCAGCTGTTTGAGTTAGACAATGCCTGTAATCCACATACGATAGGGGTAAATGATGAAGCTTTGATGAAGCGACGTATCATTGTCCCTGAGGGAACGCTGCCTCCTAAAAAAAGATATCATATTCTAGGTATGAAGGATTTGTATCTCGGATATGCTGGTTCTTATCATAGTGATCATATAATCCATACCGCGCTGAAAAATTGTAGAGCGGGTGGTTGGCTGAAACCGGTAGTACGCGATGATCACATTTATCTTGTGAATAGTGAGGGAACTACGGTTGCCCGATTCTCAAAAGCAGCCCGGGATGTATGGCTTTCGAAAGTTGACTCAATTGAAAAAGTAACCGTTCTTGCAATGGTACGGCGGGGTATTGATGACATAACTGATAAAAACTACACTGAACATTGCAAATGCGAAAGTTGGGAAATACCCGTTTGTGAACTTGTTATGAATTATGGCTCGCAGCCCCGCGTCGCTTTTGCGAAACGCATACACCACGAATAGCCTGTCGCAAGCCATCTCAAGCCATGAAGTATCCGGGTCGCCCGGATGCGCTAGAAGATTTTGGCCGCCATATCTTTTTAAAAGGGAAACTGGTCCTCAAAGGTGGGACGCGCTGAACCTGAAGCACCGTAATAATACTTGAAAGGGTTCCAGAAAGAGGATAGGTTGTTATTGATTGACAAATGAGTGGAGGGAAATTGTCGAAAAGTTCACGCTAGTTTCCAGGGCGATGTTCTTTCATCCGCCTCACATAACCTTTCCTGACCCCCGGTGACGCCATGAAGAGACGAAGTAGCGCTGTTCAGATGAATCGTGTTGCAGAAAAAAATCGCGCCACTCTCCTGAAGTTCCTGATAGTTCTTGTGCCTATGTGGCTGAGTGCCAAATTTTATGTCGGTCCGTATCAGGATTTCGTGCGGAACTATCTTGCCGCAGTTGTGGTGATCGTCTTACTGGGAGTTATTTTTCAGGCGATTTTTCTTACTGCCCAGGAAAAGAATGTCCTTATCGCTCTATTTGTGGTTTTGTCGGCTTTTCAGGTCTTTGCCATGGTT
>JAZBNU010000129.1:0-6884 GCA_036350815.1 Desulfopila sp. | reverse complement strand
TTTTCCTTTTTCCCTGCGTCATGCAGCAATGTTGCAAGACGTTTCATGGGATGCTGCCCCTGAACGATGTGGAGCATGACGGGGCTTTCACCGTCTTCAAGACTCTGCATCCTCTCAAAGACATGGTTAAGGACACTCTCATAGCGTTGCAGAGCCTCACTGTCAAAGAGGAGAATCATCTTTTCCAGCCAGGCAAGTTTCGCCTCAATTATCTGGGAAAGTAGGGTGCTGTTTTTTTCTGAATCTCGGATTGCTTCCAGAAATATCTCAGCAAAAAGGCGCATTGCCTGGGGCCCTTGCTCATGTCTGACAAAATGGTTGCTGTTCCGCAGAACAAAACTCCTGAACAGCGGCAAAATAAGGCCCCAGTTGCGGAACGGGTGACAGATCTCATAGAGCAGACTTTCCAGACTGGAATGAATACCCTTAAATTTCTTCACAATATCCAGCAACGGCAGAAGATCTGCCGCTATCACCACTTCACCTGCAGTTTCAAGCAGATTCGCCCGCAATGCATCGGAGTCTATGCCGACTGCCGTTTTTCCTGACTCTGCAATATCTTTCTTCATTCCTGTTGCCCTGTGAAAAAACAAGAAAAGCCGAACGTTTTTCTCTGAATCGTGCAGCAGCTCGTCCTTCCCTGAATATATGTTATTTAGTTCAGCTCAATAATGGAGGATAAATCTTTATTAGGCAAGGGGAAAAGGAAGAACTGAAACGTCAACAGAACACCAACCGACCGATACACTCTGAACGTCAACCATTAACTTATATCTTTTCATGCATACTCTATTGAGTAACGTTCCAGAGATTTATTTTCTCTTAAAGCAATCGGACAGGCATTTTGGCTCGTCGTCAATTTTTAGGATTTTTCTTGCTCGAAAGCGAAATTCCCACAACACACGACACCATCAATGAATCCTTGTCCGTAAACCGGTCTTTTCAATTACTTCGACCTCCTCGTCAGCTACGTAATACGAGGTAAACCCTGATGGTTTCGATTTTTTTTCTCTACCTTCTCTATGGTTTGGCATTTTTTACTTTGGGAGTTGCCATTCTTTCAAGAGATATTCGTTTAAGCGAACTGGGTATAGCCAGGATTCTCTGGTTGCTCGCTGCCTTTGGACTAAGCCACGGTTTCCACGAGTGGCTGGATCTTTTGGGTCAACTCTACCCTGAGATACTGACGGATGAGTTTATTTTTCTACGCCTGGTTGTTGTCGCCTTTTCCTTCCTTTTTCTGCTCTATTTCGGCATTTTTCTCAACATCATGACGCTCTTTGGTGATCATGCGTTGAGCACTACCCCGAGGAGCATAAAAGGAGGTGTTGGCGCAATCGCCCTGACCCTGATTTTCCTGGCTGTTTTTCTTGATGCCGGAACAGGGAGAGACAACAGTGTTCGAATGCTGATTGCTTTTCCGGGCGGTATCTTATCCGGAATAGGGCTTATTATCTACTCCAGAACTGTGCGTGCTTTTTCATCTGCGGTCGCTGTAAATTTCATAATGGCCGGCAGTTTCATGATCTGTTATGCTTTTCTGACAGGACTGGTTCCCTCAGATACGTCAATACCGCTCATAGGCACCCGAATCGCCTTATTTCGTGGGCTCTGCGCCTTTTTTATCATGATTTTCACTATACGGGCTTTATCGGTTTTTAATCTTGAACAAAAAAAGCTTATCGATGAGCGCCTGCAACGTTTTTCTCAATCGGAAAAACTCACCTCTATGGGCATCCTGGCAGCAGGAATAGCACATGAAATCAACAATCCTTTGACAAACATTTCTCTCAATATTGATATGCTGAAGGACCTTTTACAAAACAACGATCAGATTGATCGAAAGATCGCCGCCATTGAAAGAAATGTCAATCGTGCTTCGAAAATAGCAAAAGAGCTCCTTCATTTTTCCAGGGAAAAAGAAACTGCCATGCAACCAGTCGATATCAATAATATTATTAGGAGCACAGAAAAACTCATACAAAATCACGCGCTCAGCTCAATTATTCATCTGAAGCTCAGCGACGTTCCTCAAGTAATGGGAATACCATGGAAACTCGAAGAAGTTTTTTTGAATGTGGTAATGAACAGCATAGATTCCTGTTCAGAGAAGGACCGTATCGATGTAGCAACCTGTAGAGAAAACAATCATGTCAAAATAACTGTAGCAGATACTGGCCACGGCATAGCCTCAGACATACTCCCGAGAGTTTTCGATCCTTTCTTTACCACAAAGGAGATAGGAAAAGGAACAGGTCTGGGGTTATCCGTCTGTTACAACATCCTCCAGCAACATGGCGGTGTAATCTCCCTGGCCGCTGCAGAACAGGGGGGAACCATAGCAACAATTATCCTGCCGGAGAAGCCCGATGAGCGATGAAACCATTTTTGTCGTAGATGATGACGATGACCTGCGTGAAAGCATTGTCGAAATCCTGGCCGATAGAGGTTTCCAACCTATAGGCTGTGCTAACGCTGAGTTAGCTTTGCAGAAAATCAAGCTTCACCCACCCCGACTGGTTATTGTCGACTACATGATGCCGGGTATGGGGGGGATGGCGTTAATAACGCTACTGAAAAAAGACCACCCCAACGTCAAAATCATCATGATAACCGCGTTTTCTACCGTCGACAATGCCGTATCTGCTATGAAAACGGGGGCAGACGACTACCTCGCCAAACCCTTCCGAAGGGATGATATTCTAGTTGCCGTCAGAAGAAACCTGGAAGAACAGAAATTCGCCAGGAGTCGTGTTGAGCCTGACATGGATGAGATTCTGGCCTGTCTATCCAATCGCATCCGGCGTCAGATTCTGCTGGCCCTGTCTCTCAAAAAGAAAATGCGATTCATGGATATGGTAAGATATCTTGAGATCAGCGATCATACTAAAGTTAACTTCCATCTCAAAAATCTTAAAGCCGGCAATCTTATTACCCAGGAAGAAGAAAAATGCTACAGCCTCACCTCCGATGGGGAAAAGATGGTGGACATGCTGCACCTTGTTGCCCAAAAAATTAGCGACTGAAAACGTTCAAACAGATTATTCGGTGAAGAACATTTCACTGAAAAGCGCATTTCGTGAGCAAAGCTTATCTGGTTGATTTATGGTTTCTCTAATATACTTCTCCTATACATTGACCTGTATCAGAAACAACCCATAAAAGATAAGGAGGAGTTTATGAAAAAAATTGCGATATGTACTCTGGCAAGTGTTTTTTGTTTCAGCGGCTCAATTTTTGCTGCCGACCAAATCCTGACAAGCCAGAAAACAAGCACTCCCATTTTTCTTGACGGCAAGTCAGAGAAAGCCTGGGAAGCCGCCCCGAAAATTACTGTGACCGTAGACGAGCTTCCATATGAACCAAGCAATGGCTACGAGGGTATGCAAAGCACTGACGTCATGGTTCAGTCCTTGTATGATGACAAGTATGTCTATTTTCTGATCTCCTATAAAGATCCCACAAAAAGCCTTGCCCGCTTCCCCTGGGTCAAACAGGATGACGGCTCCTGGAAAAAGCTTGCCGCCAAAGACAGCACCGGCCATGACAACACCTATTATGAAGACAAATTTGCCATGTTCTGGGATATCAGCACCAAGGGTTTCAGGGAAGAAGGGTGCATGATAAGCTGTCACCTGGGTGAACCTGGAGATACATCAGCAGGACGCAAATATACTGCTGCAGATGGTGAAACAATCGACATGTGGCACGCTAAATTTGTCCGTTCCCTGCCCATGGGCATGTTCGATGACCAATATGTCGACAACACCAAAGATCCGCAGAAAAACAGGAACTGGGGAAGAAAGAGTGACACCGGCAAAGGTGGTTATACCAATAACGACAATGCCGACAAAACAGCACCCGCCTATATGAATCTCAACCCGAGTGCCGACGATATGTACTACGTCATACCAAGCAAAAAAGTACCATTCGTCGACAATTTTAAACCTGGTGATATTGTACCCGGCATAGATATCGCCCCGATGATGGGTGGCCGAGCTGATATCCTTTCCCGCAACCATTATGAGAATGGTACATGGACCCTTGAAGTCATGCGGTCACTCAAAACTGAGGGGGAAAATTCAGAAACACAGGACGTTCAATTTACCGATTTCTCCAAAAGTTATCCCTTTGGCATTGCCGTGTTCGATAACTCGCAGATAAATCATCTTTTCCATGTTGAGACGCTTGAACTGCAGTTCAAATAAAAAAAACCAGCTGATTTCCCTTCAATCAGTCTGGTCTGATCAGTTCGTTTTTTCCCAATGGAAAACAGTCCGGCAATGAGGCAACCATAATGGGCTATGCCGGATTTCTCACCAGCCGAGGTTGCCGTGGATGCGAGGCGCGAAGCAAGGTGCTATAATAGTCTATGCACCTTGCTTCGGCAACGCTGCAGGTAAGCGAACGAAGTGAGACTCCGGGCACGGTAAGATCGGTTGGCCTTCGGTGAACATTGTGTATGATTTTCATATTACGGAATACTGCTTGAAAATATTGAAATATCATTAAATTGTTAAAAATCGGCACAATGTTCATGAGAAATCCGGGCTATGCCTCATTGCCGAAACAAGAGGGAAATTCAGCCTCCCGTAATTGACCTCGGCCGTACAACCAGTCCCCTTTCGCTTTATTTAGTCGAAGAATTGCGATTCTTTGCTCTCTTGCACGATAGAGCCGCCGGGATCAGAGACCTCTCAAGCTTGATAATCTCGTAAAAGTCATTGAAGGCACCGGAATGGGCTCTGCGATAAGCGCAGACTTCGAGAATGCTTTACAAAGGTCTATTACCGTGCATGTGGAGTATCAGATCCAGCATTCTGTTGGAATACCCCCACTCATTGTCATACCAGCTCATCACCTTAACACTGCTGCCTATAACTTTGGTTGATTGACCATCAACAATGGATGACCTGGGATCTCCCTGAAAATCGATGGAAACAAGAGGCAGATCGGAATAGCCGAGATATCTGTTGCTCGCTGCTTTCAAGGCCTCATTCACTTCCTCGACGTTTGTCTCCCGCTCAACTTCCATAACTGCATCGACAAGCGACACATTCGGCGTCGGCACACGTACAGCTAACCCATCAAACTTGCCTTTGAGTTCAGGAATTACAAGCGAAACAGCAGCAGCAGCTCCTGTCTTTGTAGGTATCATAGACATCGCCGCAGCTCGGGCCCGACGCAGGTCTGAGTGGGGAAAGTCCAGAAGACGCTGGTCACCGGTATAGGCGTGCACTGTGGTCATCAAGCCGTTTTTTATCCCAAAATTATCCAGTATAACCTTGGCAAACGGCGCCAGACAGTTCGTTGTACAGGATGCATTCGAAACAACATGGTGTTTAAGGGGGTCATAGTCATCTTCATTGACACCCATTACAAAGGTTTTAACATCTCCTTTGGCAGGAGCAGATATTACAACTTTTTCAGCGCCGGCATCGATATGTGCGCCGGCTGAATCGCCATCTTTAAATATTCCAGTACACTCTGCTACATATTGCACACCAACGTCGCCCCAGCCTATATCTGCCGGATTTTTATGACTGGTCACCTGAATAAAACGCCCGTCCACCAGTATCCCGTCTTCGCTGCTTTGCACCTCAGGGCCATAGGTTCCCATTATAGAGTCATATTTTAAAAGATGGGCCAGTGTTGCAGTATCTGTGAGATCGTTAATGGCTGCTATTTCAATATCTTTGAATACCGGATCCTGCATTACAGCACGAAAGATGCTTCTACCGATTCGGCCAAATCCATTTATTCCTATTCTTACGGTCATTTACTCCACCTCCTTCTTTCTAGTGTGAGACTATCCGACATTTTTTTTCAGCATCGCTTTTTTATAGAGCTGCAGATAGTGTTTTTTTACCTCTTTCCAAGTATATCTCTCGTAAATTAATTGTACCGCCTCCTTTTGCATTTTACGAATCAACTCTTTATCACGGTACGCTTCCAGCGCCCTTTCCATAGCCTGAACCAGTGATTCCGAACTGTTCTCCCAATACGAAAAACCGGTTCGACCATCCTTGACCTTCACCAGCCCTCCGACATGATGTACAATAGGGAGATTGCCAAAAAGCTGAGCGATAAAATCCGTCAGACCACAAGGCTCATAGCGTGAAGGGACCAGGAAAAAATCTCCAGCACCATAGAGCCTGATCGCAACTTCCGGGCTGTATCCTTCAAGAAAACAGATCTTCCCGATACTTTTGCTATTTTTTGTCAGTGCAACAATCTGACTTTCCAGCGCCGCCGTTCCGCTCCCCAGGATGACCATTCGGAAATTTGCCTCTTTACGCATCATTTCAGCCAAGGCGCCATAGAGTATATCTACTCCCTTCTGGGCACTCAGGCGGCCTATAAACGTAAAAAGCGGTCCTTCGCTGTCCTCATCAAGCACGCCGAATTGACCAACTCCAACCAGAGAGCCATATCTGGCCAAATCACGTATCAAACTCGTCCTGCATTTTTCTTTTCCGGCCATCTTCTCGTCGTCACACGGATCAAATGGTTCTGCAAGACCAATTTCTTCTCCTCTTGCCGGATCGAAGGCCTCCGGGGCAACCCCATTGGTAATACCCTCCAGGCGGACTCCTCTCTCTAGAAGATGATGACCCAGCCAACCGGTCTGTTCGTCATCAACACTCTCCTGCAGCTCTCTGGCATAATTCTCACTGACTGTATTTATTACAGCATAATAGCCTGCCGCTATGAAAGGATCGAAGCTTCCTGCCAGCCTGCTCTTCAGGATAGTATCCCACGGCAGGCCCGTCATCGCCTTGGCGTAAGGAAGATCGGCAACATCCTGATGATACCCAACACCGGCATTATGGACTGTAACGAGAAAACCGGTATGGCGAAAATAGTTTTTCAACCATGGAGTT
>JAZBNU010000128.1:0-12271 GCA_036350815.1 Desulfopila sp. | reverse complement strand
TCCGTGGCCGAAAGAATGTTTCGCCGCTGCCCCATCTCCATTCTCTTCTACCGCGAAGGTGATGTCTCTCAGGCTCTGGAAAAACGGGTACGTAAGGAACTTGGCAAGCGCTAGGTAGCGGGAAGACGAACCAACCGGTATAAAGGAAGGGGCCCTTTGCTCCTTCCTTTTTTTTTCACAATGATCTTTCGCCAAGAAAACGGTATGCTGTACGGTTGGAATTCGTGTGAAATCGGCTGAAATATTTTGACCTCTTCAAGGAGCAGGATACTGTGAAAAAACCCCCCGTTTACCTGATCGACGGCAGTGCCTACATTTACAGGGCATATCATGCCGTGGCCCCCCTAAACAACAGCAAGGGAATTCCTACCAATGCCGTCTTCGGCTTTGTTAATATGCTGCGCCGTCTTATCAAAGAAAAAGATCCGAGATATCTGTGTGTTGCTTATGACAGCCGGGGTCCGGTTTTCCGCCACGATATGTATTCCGCCTACAAGGCAAACAGGCCTCCAATGCCGCAGGACCTCGCTGTCCAGATTCCTTACATCAAAGCGCTGGTGAAAGGGTACAATATTATATCCCTGGAAGAAGAGAAATTTGAAGCCGATGACATCATCGCTTCTCTTGCTGTACAGATGAGCGGCAGGGGACATGATGTTATCATCATCTCCGGTGATAAAGATCTCCTTCAGTTAGTGAATGAGAAAGTCGTGATGTGGGATCCCATGAAAGATATTGTCATGACTCCTGCGGAAATTGAAAAAAAATATCAGATCAAGACTTCCCAGCTTCTCGACTATTTCGCTCTGATTGGAGACAGTTCCGACAATGTTCCCGGGGTCCCAGGGGTTGGTCCGAAAACTGCGGTAAAACTCCTCCAGGAACACGAGACACTTGATGGAATATTTCAAAATCTTGATTCCATGAAACCCTCAAAAATGAGAGATCGTCTCGCTGAAAACAAAGATGCAGCGTATCTCTCCCGAGATCTCATTCGCTTAAAAGAGGATGTCGAAGTTATCCATTCCTTTGAGGATCTTGCGGTCCAACCGGTTGACCATGACGCGCTCGCCGATATTTTCAGAGAGTTGGAATTTAATTCTTTTCTCAAAGAAAACAGCAGAGCCGTAAAGGTGGAGTACGGGAATTTCAAACTGGTGCGCAGTAGAAAGGAGCTTACTGAGATACGGGAAAAAATTGAAGAGTCTGGTTTTGTCGTTTTTGATACGGAAACAACATCTCTGGATGCGAGAAAAGCGGACCTTGTGGGGATTTCTCTTTGTGTGGATCGCAATGAAGCCTGGTATGTACCTGTAGGGCATAAGGACGGTAACGGAAAGCTGCTGGAGGGGCAGATTCCGCTGGAGAGCGTCAAGGAAGATATACTGCCATGTTTTCTTTCTCCCGGAATTATCAAACTCGGTCACAACCTTAAATATGATTACGGGGTGATTCTGCAGAATTTTCAAGAGAGGTGCCGGGGCCCTCTGCTTGATACAATGATTGCGGCCTACCTTCTAGATCCTGGAAAAAGAAGCTATAAGCTCGATGATCTCTGTCGTGAGATAGGCGTGCAGCTTACATCATTTGCCGAAATTGTCGGGGAAGACTCTCGGGAAGACTGTTTTGCCTACGTTCCGCCGGATATTGCCTGTAATTACAGTTGTGAAGATGTTTACGGCTCTCTTCTCTTATGGGAAGGACTGGAAAAAGAGCTGCAGCATAACGATCTGGTGGAGCTGTTTACCGGGATGGAGATGAAAATTGTTCCTATTCTCGCTGAGATGGAAAGGCGGGGGATCTGTGTTGACCGTGATGCATTGCAGGAATTGTCACAAGAGTTTCAGGAAAAAATCAATTCCCTGGAGGAGGAAATCTACCAGCTTGCTGAAGAGAAGTTTAATGTTAACTCACCAAAGCAGCTCGGTGTTATTCTTTTTGAAAAAATAGGTCTTCCCTATGGCCGAAAGACTAAAACCGGATACTCCACTGATGTTAAGGTGTTGGAAAAATTGGCCCCGAAACATGAATTGCCGGCAAAAATACTGGAGTATCGTACCGTGGCAAAACTGCTTTCCACCTATGTGGAGAAGCTTGAAGCAATGGTGGACCCTCAGACAGGGAGAATATATACCTCCTTTAATCAAACTGTTACGGCAACGGGGAGGCTGTCGAGCAGTAATCCGAATCTGCAGAATATTCCTATCCGTTCGGAAGACGGCAACCGTATTCGTCAGGCCTTTGTGCCGGAGAAAGGGAAAGTGTTCCTTTCAGCAGACTATTCTCAGATTGATCTTCGTGTCCTGGCCCATTATTCTCAAGATGAGGCGCTTCTGCATGCTTTTAAAAACGGGCATGATATTCATGACAGCACGGCACGGGAGATATTTGCCAACCCGCTGTTTATTGCCCCTGAAATGAGGAGAGTAGCCAAAAGCATCAATTTCGGAATTGTCTATGGCATGAGCAGTTTTGGCCTGGCAAACCAGTTAGGACTCGGAAGAAAAGAAGCGCAAACGTTTATCGACCGCTATTTTGCCCACTACAGTGGCGTTAAACGTTTTATGGAAGAAATAAAGGAACAGGCGCGCAGAGACGGGTACGTTACCACTCTGTGTAAGCGGCGCCGGGCTGTCCCGGAAATTACCTCAAGCAATAAGAATTTACGGGAATTCGCCGAAAGAATTGCCTTGAATACTCCTATTCAGGGAACAGCGGCAGACATCATTAAGCTTGCCATGATTAATGTCGAGAAGATTATTGAGAAAGAGCAACTGCAGGCTCAACTGCTTCTCCAGGTGCATGATGAACTGGTTTTTGAACTGCCCGCCGAAGAAGTAGACGAGGCGACCCGACATATCAGGAAAGCCATGCAGACAGCTTTGCGGCTTGATGTTCCCCTTGTGGTGAATTTTCAGACAGGAAAAAACCTGGGAAAAACATAAAGGATATAGAGAGAACCCGGCGTGGCTCTCCGTTATGCCGGGTTCTGCTCAGCGATCTTCAATGGGGATAAATTCTTTAGCCTTGTAGCCGGTATACAGCTGCCGTGGTCTGCCGATCCGGCGGTTCTTGGCATCACCCATCATTTCACGCCAGTGTGCAATCCATCCCGGCAGTCTTCCCAGAGCAAACATCACCGTGAACATATTGGTCGGAATTCCCATTGCCCGGTAAATGATGCCGCTGTAAAAATCGACATTGGGGTAGAGATTGCGGCTGATAAAATAGTCATCATTGGCAACGCGATCTTCCAGCTCTCTTGCAATATGGAGGAGAGGGTCATCGACATTGAGGGCGGCGAGGGTCTGGTCACAGGCTTCTTTGATGATTTTAGCGCGCGGGTCAAAGGTTTTATATACCCTGTGGCCAAATCCGGTTAATCTGAAATAATCTCTCGGATCCTTGGCTTTTTCGATATATTTTTCGAAATCCATATCGTCGGCATAAATGTCTTCCAACATTTCTACCACAGCCTGGGCAGCTCCTCCGTGCAGAGGACCCCACAGGGCGTTGATCCCTGCGGCAATGGAGGCATAGAGGTTCACACCGGCGCTGCCGACCAGGCGAACGGTGGAGGTGGAACAGTTCTGCTCATGATCGGCATGGAGTATCAGCAGCTTGTTGAGGGCTGCGACAACCTCAGGCAGGATCGTATAAGGTTTAGTCGGTTTATCAAACATCATGTTGAGGAAATTCTCACAATAGTTAAGATCGTATCTCGGATAAATGAGAGGATGCCCCAGAGATTTTTTGTATGAAAAAGCTGCTATTGTACGTACTTTTGCCAGCAGGCGTGTTGTGACGTTATCGAATGTTTCAGAAGGATCCGGATGTGTCGTCATTTCTGGGTAAAAATTATGGAGCGAATTTACCATTGTTGAGAGAATGGACATTGGTGAGGCGTTGGGAGGGAAATGGTCAAAAAAATGGATCATGTCTTCATGTATCAAGGCATATCTGGACATGAGCTCCCGGAAAGCATTCAACTCTTCTATATTCGGCAGGTCATCGTGGAGGAGAAGGTATGCGACTTCGACAAATGAGCAGTTCTGGGCCAGGTCTTCAATGGCATAACCGCGGTAATTCAAGACGCCCTGCTTGCCATCAAGATAGGTTATCTCGCTGGAGCAGGAACCTGTATTGACATATCCCTGGTCGAGAGTAATGAGGCCGGTGTCACGTAGAAGGGTGCTGATGTCTATGGCATTTTCTCCACACGTGCTTTCCAGTATGGGATACTCATATGTTTTATCGTCGATGATCAGTCTGGCAAATTTGTTTGACATTGCTTTACCTCGCTATTGGTAGAACATGTTATGCCCATGTCCTGCAGAATATTGATTCGTCCTTTTTCAGGTAATGGTATCGAGTTGTGGATATATTTGATATTATACGTACTTCAAGGGGCGCTTCGCTCTATGCACTGCTCCCCGATAAGCTGCAGGCAGGCCTGCACTTGCATGTGCTGGTCACGAGAGCATAACCAACCGGGTATTAATGGTTTCCGGAGAAACACTGTTGAACTGCACGGAATGAATTCTGTTCACTCCGGGGGGAAGTTTTACCTGGTGATGATCCTAAATACCGTGTCGAACAGCAACGGAAGGAGACGATTGTCTCATGAGTTCAACATTAACGAACAAATAGTACTGTAAAAATAAAACGGTTTCAATCAATTGTTTTATTGCTCCCTTAATTAGCAGAGAGCGAACATTAAAAATACATAGCAAAAGAGACTTTTAAATCATGGAGAAAAAAGTTTTCGAGGCCGTGAGAGCCCTGGAAAAAATACCAGAGTTGTTTCTCTGTTTTTCGCTGCAGGATTAGAGTAAGGTATTTCTGAGTGCATTCATTCTTTGCTTTTTATGTTGATCTGAAGTATCAACGGTCCCTGCAATCGTTCTTCCGGTTCTCTGTCTCTGGTATGCCAGCCCTTTAATGACGAAGATGCAGCGGTTGAGCCTTTTGGATTGCATACAAAAGAAAGAAGATTAAAGAGGAAGCCGATAGAAGGGTTGTAGAGTGGTATGGATATGAAACAGTCGAACCGAAAAATAGTTGAAGAGATTGAGATTTTTATCCGCTATTCAGTGATGGAAAGTGAGCGGCAGACAGCGGAAGCTGTTCTGACAAGGTATAGTGAAAATAGTGATGCTCTGCGTGTCATGAGGGATTTTTATGCACGATTGCCGGAGTTTCGACAGGAGGCCGTTCGTAAAATAAGCAGTATTATCGTGCGGCGTGATGCGTCACTTGTGGGGGTGGATACCAAAAATTTTGAATATCTCTATTTTTGCAGTGATACTGAACTATTGTATCTCGGCGAAAAAAAAGACGGTATTAACGATAGTGAGGTTTTACGCTTCTTTGGCCAGACATCCAACCAGGAATTTTACGTAAAATCAGAAGATAACGAGTCCAATTCCGTTCTTGCAGCGGAAACAAAAGTTTTTTGCCCTTCCTGTGGCGTTGCCGAAGGAGCATATCATCTTTTAGGATGTCCTGTGGAGATCTGCCCCTGGTGCGATGGGCAGTTAACCTACTGTAACTGCAGGTTTGAGAAACTGGGTGTTGAGGAAATTGATGATGAGCGCCTGTTGGACCGTCTGGAAATATTACTCCATGAGGCTGGAAGAATTCCGTTTTCTAGTGACCAGGCTCCGGCTTACCCTTCAGGGGGAGATGAGGACATCGATCAATAAGGCGACGGAAAAGATTCGCAGCAGATCCAGTGATAGAGGATGGGGGAGTAACGAGCGATGATTTTACTCATCGCTCGTTACTGCCAGGTGTATCTATGGCTTGTCGAAAGAAACTCTTTTCAAATACTGATAGAGTTCCGTATCGGATGAAAGAACGAGGGAGGTGTTCTGACCGATAATTTTCTTGTATCCTTCCAGGGTTTGCTGGAAGGAGTAAAACTCAGGATCCTGGGTATAGGCAAGACCAAAAATTTTGGTTGCCTCAGCATCGGCCTTACCTCTGATGCCGACTGCTTCACGATTGGCCTCTGAAATTATTTCTTTCAGCTCCCGCTCGACCTGGCCGAGAATTTCAGCTTTTTTCCCTTCACCAAAAGACCGCTTTTCGGCGGAGATACGTTTTCGTTCCGAAATCATCCGGTCGTAGACCCTCAGTCGCACCGACTCGATATAGTTGACACGTTTTATTAGAACGGCGGTCAGTTCAATACCGTATTGCGGCGTAACCTTTGAGGCGATTTCCCGGATTTGCCGTGATATCTGATCTCGACCCATGGAAGGCTTCACCCCTATCTCCTTGGTGGTTGGGGACATGGTATCCTCCGACCAGTCAGAGCTTCGGATAATTTCAATCAGATCATTCTTGTTGACCATGTCTCTCAGCGTACCGTCGAGGATATCGCTCAAAAGGGACTGGGCTCGTACTTCAGTTTTTACAGCCTGGAGAAACTGCAATGGATCGCTGATTCTCCAGCGGGCGGTAAGATCAAGAAAAACATAGGTTTTGTCGTTAGTGGGAATCTGATTCGGCTCTCCATCCCAGATCTGGACCTTTTTTTCAAAAAGTTCCACCTGGTGGAGAAACGGTTTTTTAAAGTGGAGGCCTGCGTCAACTTTAGAAGCAACCGGGGCGCCGAACTGGGTAATTACGGCCTGCTTGCCTTCTTCGAGTATGAAAAAACCATCATAGACAATCACGATGGCCGCCAGAACCAGGCCGACGAGTAAGAATTGTGCAAATTGTTTCATTATTCCGTCCTCTTGTGAAAATCTAATTTTGCGGTTTATTGAGGTTTAAGCCCTTGTCGCCAGTCAGGTTCAACAGTGGAATAGGTGACTGTTGGGTTTCATCAAGAACGTATACCGATTGTACCGTAGGCATCACCTGCTGCATTGTTTCAAGGTACATGCGTTTACGGGTAACGTCGGGTACGTTTTTGTATTCGGCAAGAATATCGAGAAAACGGCCGGTTTCTCCTCTTGCCTCATTGACACGCTGCGCGGCATAGCCGTATGCTTCTTCGACGATCTGCTTTGCCTGGCCGCGGGCTTTGGGGATGACTTTATTGTATTGCTCTTCCGCTTCATTCACCAGTCTTTTCATATCCTGGTCGGCTTCGTTGACTTCATTAAAGGCGGGTTTGACCTGTTCGGGGGGGTTGATGTCCTGAAACTGAACGGTACCTATACCTATTCCTGATTCAAGTTCATCGAGTTCATTCTGGAGCTCGTTCTTGACAGACACAGCAAAAAGATCACGGTTGCTGAGAACATAGTCGAAGTCCATATTACCGACGATCCGCCTGGTTACACTTTCCGACAGATCCCTAATGGCCTGGCGTACATCGGTCACTTTGAAAAGAAAGTTTTCGGGATTGTTGACACGGTACTGCACGATCCAGGCGACATTGATGACGTTCTTGTCGGCGGTGAGCATAAGCGATTCGTTTTCATACTCCTGTCTGGCAAAGTTTGTTCTCTGCCCTCCGCTTTGCAGACGGAATCCGAATTCTTCTTTGCGGATCGATTCGACATCGACTTTATACAGATTATCCACATAGGGTATCTTCAGATGAAGTCCAGGTCCCGTTGTTTTGTTGTATTTTCCAAGGCGCAGGATTACGCCGACTTCTCCAGGGGTTATTTTATAAATGGAAGAAAGGACTCCCTGGACGAGAAGGACAAGCAGAACTATGGCAAGTATCTTGCCTATACTGCCAAAGGGGTTGAACGATTTTCGCGGTTTCCCTTCATCGTCGCCTCCTCCCGGTGGTTTATTTCCTCCGGAAAAATAATCCTGTAACTTTTTGATAATCTGGGCCACCATCTCCTCAGGCGTCTGGGGATTTTTCTTTTTTCCCCATGGAGGCTGCTGATCATGATTGGACATATAACTCTCCTGAATTCGTTTTCTCTTCATATGCCGGTAACCACAGTAGGTGTGGCAAATCCGGATGTTGAGGTGTAAGTGTTGGTACTTATGATGCCGTAAAAACTTTCATCTGCGTATTGCTGTAAATTTTCCAGCATTGTGATGTCTCATAAGACAACGCAATGATCGAGAATTGACGCAATCAGCATTTGAGAAAAGGTCTTTTATTTTTACATGAAGTATTTTTACAAGATTATCCGGTTGTCTAAATTTGTTAGAGGATGAGAATAATATATAACAATCCTGTTTATAAATATTACTGAACGGTTGTACAGGTTAACATGAAAAAATGGCGATGAAAAGCGAAATCGACCCGTAGGCCTCACCACTCTTCTTTGCAAAGGTTACCTGTTGTATATTGTTCTCACTGGCCCGAAAGGGTGTTTTTTTCTGTGTTTGTGTTCAAACCCGTCCTCTCTATTCAAGCTGAAACTGATAATATCGTTTTAGCTTTTAGTAAACCTGTGCCATGGCCGCTTCCCAACTCCAGTAGACTGCAAAGGCACTTGTCAGAAATAAACACAGCTGCAGGAACGATGATTTTCGCATGTCGAGCAGCGTTTCGGTTATCAGCAGTCGTCCAATAAAAAAACCGCTCAGCAAACCGAATAGATGGGCTCCCAGGTCGGTCCGTTCGCCGGAACTACCGGTCATGGCCAGCAGGGCGGCACCAGCCATAAAAGGCACCGCAACCTGAAGTTTTGAGAAATTTTTTTTACTGTGGTAGTTGTTCATGGCCAGCATACCGATGGTTGCGAACACGGCAGTGGAAAAACCAACAAAATGATGACCTTCGCCGCGAAGAAAAACATTGACATAGTTACCAAGAAGAGCTGCGAGAAGAACGGCAAAACAACCAAGCCCCGCTCCTGTGCTCCTGAAGAAAAAGTGCAGACAAAAACCGCCAAGGAAACAGTTCCCGAGAAGGTGAGTTATATCGGCGTGAAGGGTGAGTGCGGTGAGCAGGCGAAAGTATTCCCCCTGGTGAAGAATTGCTGTCGAGTCTCCTGCGCCATTGCTGAACCAGATGGAATCTTGAGTCCATGGTCCGGTAACTCCATGGAAAAGAACGAGTGCTGCAACAACTATCAGAGTATAGGGTTGTGTCACGGACGTAGTCTGCTCAATATCAATTTTTTGCGGGGGCCAGTTGCTATTTTCCTGCTGATAGGCGTCAAGGTGGTATCGGGCTTTTTCGGCATCAGCGGCGTCCACCGAGATAACATACATACTACCGCGGGTGGAGATGGTATGGCGAATCTGAACGGCTGAAAGGACAAGGGAGAGGCTGGACAGCTCCTCAGGAGTGTCTGCTTCAGCTATTGCCTTTTCGTTCTGATCCGAATTCGTCATGAATAACCGTGTAACTTTGCAGTTTAATAGATTGGCTGTGCAGGGAAATGCTATGCATTGTGAGTGGGTGATGCAAGAATATTCGTTTTCAGGGCTTCTTTTCTGGACAGGTATCCGTGGCAGGTAACATTTTTTTCAGGCAGGCGGAGCGTTCCCTCTTGAATAAAAAAGGGCCGTCCTTTTCCGGGACGGCCCCTGGTAGAGCAGAAAGCGGTGCGATTCTTAACAGAGATCGTCAATAGCAACAACGGCTCCAAATTTTTCTTTCAAGGCCAGCAATTCTTCTTTTTGTTTGGCGTATACCTCAAAAAGTTGCTGGGGGATATTGGCTTCTTTGCTGTACTCTTCTCTCTGCAGGTCGATGCGTTTAATGATGTTGTCGATATAGAGTGCAAATTGACTGCTGTAGAGTGTTTTTGGGTATTCTTTGCCGATATCTGTAAAGAGTTTTTTCAGGTCTTCATACCTGGGCAGCATTCCTATCGGTGTCGATATAGCCCCGACGTCGCCGTTGGCAAAGAGTTCAAGCCAGCCGAGCCAGACTTTGACATCTTTTTTCTCTCCGAGCAGCTTCTTACCGCTGCCGCCTCTGTTGCCATGGGTGAGAAAATAGTTGAGGCCTGCAATGACCGGCCGGGCGTCTTCTCTGAATTTTGTTGAGTTAAAGAATTTGAACTGAGCGGCCATATAATCGGCAAGGGCGCCGGGGATAAAAGGTGCGTTGGCCCAAGGCTGGCGCCGCACTCCAGTGGCTCCCACTTCGGTAGCGGTAGCTTGAGAGACAATCGATGCCCCTATTGCAACGCCTTCATCCGCCGTTCTGGCTACCCATACAGGCGGCATGGTATCGGCATCCCTTCCAGAATAAGTGAATACTTTCACTGGAACTCCGGCTGGATCTTCAGCGAGATCTGTGGCGTGATTTTTTATTGCTGAAGCGAGCAGGGTGCACCGGGAGTTTTTGTGAGACATGGGTATAGGGTTCCCGTCATCATCGGTCTTTCCCGTATGCCACTCTCCCTGGAAGTTGATGCCTTTTTGTGGCGGCTCCTCTCCGTTGCCGACCCAGTGGGGTACGCCATGTTCGTCGATCAGCACATTTGACCATATGACTTCGGTGCCATCGCCGCGCAGGCAATCCATCAGGTGGGGATCACCCTCTTTGTTGACATCTTCAACGATACCGAAAATTCCTTTTTCCGGATTAACCGCGCGAATTGTTCCGTCATCGGCGATCCAGATCTGAGCCAGGTCATCGCCTATGAAATGAGACCCGACCATAGCAGTAGTGGTTTTGCCGCATCCGGAAGGGGCAGCGCCGGCAAAAAATGTCTTTCGTCCTCCAGGCCCAGTCATTCCTGTGATAAACATGTGTTCCGAAAGTTGTTCCTCAGGCTTGTAGTACGTTGCATAGTCAACTGAGAAACGGTGGTTTCCCTTTTTAAGAAGCAGTGTATTGCCCGCGTAGGTACAAAAGGTCGAAAAAGTGGTCTGCCAGCTGCGATCCATGAATATTCTGGCGTGAGGGACATTTTCGGGAATGTTGTTTCCCTGTGAGTGAACATTGGTAAAAAAGAGTCCTGCCCTTTCCACTTCGGCATCGAAATCAGCAAAACAGTTTCTGTACAGGATTTCGGCAGAGTGAAAGACATACGCAGATGAGGAGATTTCAATTGCGGGAACTGTTGCCGTCGCCCCGACAGGACCACGGCTGAAAAAACCTACCATCATGACTTTGCCCTGCATGATGCCAATCATATATTTCTTTACATACTCCAGAGCTTCGCTGCGCAGTACCGATTTTGCGAGCGAACTCATCTGCTCACCCTCGTTGATGATATAATATGTCTGATTGACCAGCCTGGCCTGGTCTTGAGGAAGATCGAAATGGATGGTGTGGCCGGGTTTGGCAAGTTTCTTTTCTTCGCCTCGCTCAAGAGCGTGGTCGCGGATCCATTGGATGTCTTCTTCATTGCCGGTATCTATAAAAACATCGTCGGGTTTGCACAGAGATATGGCATTTGCCACTTTTATCAGTGCTTCCTCGTTGTGTATCGCCGCAATTTTGGCTCTATTTGCCTGGGTGAGCGCAGTGTCAAATATCTTCCTTGCCTCGGAGATGGTAGCGATTCCGCCGACAGCGGCAAGAATATCCTCTCCTTTGTTAAGCTCAAGCATCCTTAGCTCCTTGAAAAAATGTAATAGATATGTATTAAAAATGGCCTCACCGGACAAAATGCGAGACTGTTCAATAAAATTTACAATGCTATTCTATTATTATTTGGTTAGGGCGTCAACATTATTGAACAGGTATACAGATGGGTCTCCGCAATATTGAATATATGGAGTACTGAAATTGATTTGTGATGAGCAGTCAAGATAACATGTTAATACTACATTGTATTATTCTGCACTTTCCATCGCGCACAGCACTGAGGGCTGCTTCGGTGGTTGAGAAAAGGGTCTTGCGGGCAATTTGGCAGGAAACTCGCTCAAAGACAGAAGAGCATCATTGCGGTAAATTGAGGATCATGCTATACGGGGGCGGGATAATGTATTACTTTACCAGATGACAGAGCAAAAAAAGAAGAGGAAGAAGAGGTTGTAGCGGGAATAAAAAAAGCTGTTTTCCTCATCTTTGAGAAAAACAGCTTTTCAGAAATTTGGTGCCGAAGAGAAGACTCGAACTTCCACGAGGATACCCCCACTAGACCCTGAACCTAGCGCGTCTACCAATTCCGCCACTTCGGCAACGCTGAAGAATATGCTTGCTGGCTTGGTTTTTGTCAAGAGTTTCTTGCAGCAAAAGTGAAAAAGAAAATATTTTTTGAGTGATATATGAAAATTATTCGGGATATTGATGCCATAGAAGGCAAGTTTGAAAAACCTTGTGTCACCATCGGCAATTTTGACGGCGTGCATCTCGGTCATCAGCGGCTATTCGAAGTCGTCCGGCAGCGAGCTGCTGACATCGGAGGCAGCAGCATCGCAATAACCTTTG
>JAZBNU010000127.1:0-7022 GCA_036350815.1 Desulfopila sp. | reverse complement strand
GGATAGTTTCAGGATCTATTCTCGATGGCCGGGAAGTTGACGAATTTCATCATTTTTTAGGCCGCTACCACAACCAGATTTCCGCACTGCACGAAGGAAGCGGCAGAGCTCCTTTCAGCTGGGCGATGCCCGGCAGTGACCGTTTTTCCATCAAACGACTTTTCACATCCGCACTCCATAAGACCCGGAAATTCGCGATGAACACGGCACTGTGGGGCGGCGAACGGGCTATTTACCCCATTGACAGCTATGCCCGGGTAATGCCGCTTGACATTGTTCCTCTGGCTCTCTTAAAAAGTATTGCCATCTGCGATACTGAAAAATCCAGGAACCTTGGAGCTCTCGAGCTGATTGAAGAAGATCTGGCACTCTGTTCTTTTGTCTGTCCCGGCAAAAACGATTTTGGCCCTATGCTGCGCCGGGTGCTCACCGAAATTGAACTTGAAGGTTGACATATTTCTACTATTCCTGCAAAACCAATGGCTGACGCATGAAAAAACTTGACGAATTATTCCAGAAACTCGAGCCTCTCTTTCGTAAAGGCGGCAGGTTCGAAAAGCTGTATCCGCTGTTCGAAGCAACAGACACCTTTCTCTTTGGTGCCAGCGGTAAAACCAAGACCGCCCCGCATGTCCGTGATGCCATCGATTATAAGCGTATTATGATCACGGTAATAATCGCCCTGATCCCCTGCACCCTCATGGCCATGTGGAATACGGGATACCAGGCCAATCTGGTCCTCCAGTCCATGGGAATAGATATTCCCCCCGGTTGGCGCGGCGCCATTATGGCAGCTGTGGGGGGCTGTTCTCCTGACAGTCTGTTTTCCAACTTTCTCCATGGGGCTCTGTATTTTCTGCCCATATATCTGGTAACGGTGGTGGTGGGCAGTCTCTGGGAAGGACTTTTCAATCTGATTCGCGGCCATGAAATCTCAGAGGCCTTCCTTGTCACCAGTCTGCTTTTCCCTTTGACCCTTCCGGCGACCATACCACTGTGGCAGGTAGCTGTGGGCATAAGCTTCGGTGTCATTCTGGCCAAGGAAGTCTTTGGTGGTGTGGGGAAAAACTTCATGAACCCCGCTCTAGCCTCAAGAGCTTTTATCTACTTTGCCTATCCCGCCCAGATGTCCGGTAATGAGGTCTGGATTGCCGTTGACGGCGTCAGCTCCGCCACACCTCTTGCCAGAATTAATGAAGCAGCTACGGCGTCCGAAGCAATGGCAAACCTCGATATCACCTGGTGGCAGGCTTTCATTGGTACCATACCCGGTTCAATGGGTGAAACTTCCGTTCTTGCCTGCCTCTTCGGTGCGGCGCTTCTCTTGATTACCGGGGTGGCATCGTGGCGCATCATGCTGTCAATGCTGATTGGTGGGCTGGCCTGCAGTCTTCTCTTTTTTTATTTTGCCGACCCGGCCAATCCACTCAGTGGTGTTCCGCCCCACTGGCACATGGTACTTGGAGGGTTTGCCTTTGGCCTGGTGTTCATGGCTACCGACCCGGTCTCTGCAGCCCACACACCAGGGGGTCAGTGGGCCTTCGGCCTGCTCGTTGGAGTACTGGCAATCCTGATCCGAATAGCTAACCCGGCCTATGCGGAAGGTGTTATGCTCGCCATCCTGCTAGGTAATGTTTTTGCACCGCTGTTTGACTATTTTGTCATACAGGCAAACGTAAAAAGAAGGATGCTTCGTCATGGTTGATATAACCGCTGCCAAACCTTTTTATTCTGTTCTTGTTCTCGCATTTTTCTGTTCCCTTATGGTTTCCGGTGCTGCTGTGGGCCTGCGCCCCCTGCAGGAAGAGAACAAATTGCTGGACCGTAAAAAAAATATCCTCTTAGCCGCCGGGCTCTACCAGGAGAAGACCCCCGTAGATGAGCAGTTTACAGGCATTGAGACCCGTATCGTTGAACTCGAGTCCGGAGAATTCGTAACTCCCGAGACAATCACTCCTGAGAAATATGACCAGATCAACGCGGCAATGAGCAGCGACCTGGGGCAGCCCGTCAATAAAGAAGAAGACATTGCCGGAATCAGGCGTATTGAAAAATACTCTCTGGTATACCTTGTACTGGAAAACGACAGTATCCAGCGTGTTATTCTACCCGTTCGCGGTAAAGGACTCTGGTCTACCCTCTACGGCTATATTGCCATCGACAAAGATCTGACCACCGTACAAGGCATTTCTTTCTATGAACATGGCGAAACTCCCGGCCTGGGGGGAGAAATAGAAAATCCTCGCTGGCAGTCCGGCTGGCAGGGCAAAAAAATCTATGATGAATCCTACGAGGAAGCCATCCGCATAGGTGGAAAAGGTGACCTACAGAAAGATATCCATCAGGTAGACGGGATATCAGGAGCCACCCTCACCGTAGACGGGGTTGATGATCTGATAACGTTCTGGTTTGGCGAAAACGGCTTTAAACCATTTCTTGCACAACTGAAAGAAAATGGAGGGAAAATAAATGGCTGAAACCAACGCACAACTTGTGACCCGATCAATTTTCAAACGCAACCCCATCACGCTGCTGGTTCTGGGAATCTGTTCGGCACTTGCGGTAACAGGGCAGATGTCCACCGCTTTTGTCATGTCCGTCTGCGTCACCCTCGTAGTTGCTTTCTCTAATCTCACCATCAGCATCGTCCGTTTTCAGATTCCCAATAGCGTCCGCATCGGAATCCAGATTACGGTAATAGCCACCCTGGTAATTCTGGTAGATCAAATTCTTAAAGCGTTTTTCTATGATCTCTCCAAACAGCTCTCCATATTCGTTGGTCTGATAATAACTAATTGCATAGTCATGGGAAGAGCTGAAGGCTTTGCCATGAGCAACCCTCCCATAGCCAGCTTTATGGATGGTATCGGAAACGGTCTGGGATATAGTTTTATCCTCATGGCCGTGGCTTTTATTCGCGAACTTTTTGGTGCCGGCTCTGTATTCGGCATCGAAATTCTGCCGCTGACCACCAATGGCGGCTGGTATGTACAAAACGGCATGCTGGTTTTGCCAGCCAGTGCGTTTTTTATCATCGCCATGATCATCTGGATACTTCGAACCCTTGACCCGGAACAACAGGAGAAAGATTAATGGCCCACTATTTCGACATAATACTCAGATCAATCTTTCTGGAGAACCTGCCCCTGAGTTTTTTCCTGGGGATGTGCACCTTCCTGGCCATCTCGAAACAGGTAAAAACCGCTATAGGCCTGGGAAGCGCGGTTCTGGTTCTTGAGGTAATCACCGTCCCGCTCAACAACCTCGTCCTGACCCATATCCTGAAACCGGGCGCCTTCGCCTGGGCCGGTTACCCCGAGGTTGACCTCACGTTTTTAGGATTGTTAACCTACATCGCCATCATAGCGGCGACCGTACAGATCCTGGAAATGGTCCTGGATCGCTATGTCCCCGTGCTCTACAACACTCTTGGCATCTTCCTGCCTCTGCTCACCGTGAACTGCGCTATTCTCGGCGCATCTCTCTTTATGGTGGAGCGTGATTACACCTTTCCGGAGAGTGTTGCCTACGGCTTTGGCGCCGGTGCAGGTTTTTTCCTCGCCGTTGTGGCCCTGGCCGGCATTCGAGAGCGGCTTGAATATGCGAATCCTCCAGCAGGATTGCGGGGCCTTGGCCTCACCTTCCTTAGTGCCGGGCTGATGGCAATGGCTTTCATGGGCCTTGCCGGACTGTAATCATAGACTTATGTTTTCTGTATAATGGAGACAACAGAGAATGAATGAAATACTATTTGGCGTTGCTTGTTTTCTTGTACTTCAGCTTATCCTGGTAACACTTATAACCGTTGCCAAAAAAACGCTGCTGCCCGAAGGAGAGGTCACCATAACGGTCAACGATGACAAGGAGCTGAAAACCTCACAGGGAGGCAAACTGTTAACAAGCCTTGCCGATCAGGAGATATATCTGCCCTCAGCCTGCGGCGGCGGCGGAAGCTGTGCCCAGTGCCTCGTCAAGGTTGAATCCGGTGGGGGGGCTATTCTGCCCACCGAAAAATCAAAGATTAATAACCGTGATGCCAGAAATGGAATACGGCTCGCCTGTCAGGTGCCGGTAAAACGCGATCTCGACATTAAAGTTCCTCCTGAGGTTCTGGAAACCAGAAAGTGGAAATGCATCGTCCAGTCCAACAAAAACGTCGCCACCTTTATCAAGGAGTTGGTTTTGAAGG
Organism: Desulfopila sp.; assembly: GCA_036350815.1. Lineage (GTDB taxonomy): Bacteria > Desulfobacterota > Desulfobulbia > Desulfobulbales > Desulfocapsaceae > Desulfopila_A. The sequence continues at coordinate 2,833 of JAZBNU010000127.1, read as the reverse complement.
TTCCGGAAGGCGAATCCGTTGATTTTAAATCAGGTGGCTACATTCAGATTGAGGTGCCGCCCCACACCGTCTCCTATGCAAACTTTGAAATTGATGACCGCTTTCTGAGCGACTGGACCAAATTTAAAATGTTCCAGTATAAATCGCATGTCTATACTCCGGTTACCCGGGCATACTCCATGGCCAACTATCCCGGTGAAAAGGGAATTATCATGCTCAATATCCGCATTGCCAGCCCACCGCCAAATGCAGCTGATAAAGATATCCCGCCCGGTCAGGTTTCGTCCTATATTTTTGACTTGAAAGAAGGAGATGAAGTAACTATCTCCGGGCCCTACGGCGAGTTCTATCTCGAAGACAGTGATGCTGAAATGGTTTTTATCGGCGGTGGTGCCGGAATGGCTCCCTTGCGAAGTCATATCTTCCACCTTTTCAAAACCGAAAAGACCAGACGGAAAGTCTCTTTCTGGTATGGCGGCAGAAGCAAAAAAGAGCTGTTTTATACGGATGAGTTTGAAAAACTGGCGGAAGAGAACGATAATTTCACCTTTCACGTCGCCCTTTCCGATCCGCAGCCGGAAGATAACTGGCAGGGAGATACCGGCTTTGTCCATCTGGTCCTTTACGATAAATATCTTAAAGACCATCCCGCACCGGAAGACATCATGTACTATATGTGCGGCCCGCCAATGATGACCAAATCAGTTCTCGACATGCTTGATGATCTCGGCGTGGAAAAGGAAAACATTCGTTTCGATGATTTTGGAGGTTAACGCTATAATGACCCTTTTTCTCATAACATCAGTGCCGGCTTTTCTTCTTTTTGCTGGGGCTGTAATCTGTATCAATTACAGTAAATCAAGAAAAATACGTAACAGCAGGCATCAACTCACCGGCATGTGTCATCGCAGCGGTGCTGTATCCTGCTGCGGCAGCAGCCTGAGCATGGAAAAACAGACATCTCAATGCGGCAAATGACTCAAGAAACAGGCTCACACAACGTCCCCAGGTGAATCGGTGTTTTTTCCGCTTCCTTTTCTTTGCAGAAATTCATTGTATTCAATGAATTTCATACTGTTACAGCATTTCAACCAGGGAGGAGTGCCGCATGATCATTGGAATACTGAAAGAGATCAAAGTTGCCGAAAACCGGGTCTGTATGACACCCGCCGGAGTCGAAGTAATGGTGCAGCACGGCCACCAGGTTTTAGTCGAAAAAACTGCCGGTATCGGCAGCGGTTTTGCAGACGAGAGTTATATCCATGCCGGTGCCGAACTGGTTGCCACTCCGCAGGAGATCTACCAAAGGTCCGACATGGTCATGCATGTCAAAGAACCCCAGCAGGTGGAATATCCACTGATACGGAAAGACCAGATTGTCTTCACCTACCTCCACCTGGCTGCAGAAAAACAGCTGACCGAAGCTCTGCTCAAAGCTGGATCCGTCAACATTGCCTACGAAACCATCCAGAAAGCTGACGGGTCGCTCCCTCTTCTTACTCCCATGAGTGAAGTTGCCGGCAGAATGGCTGCCCAGGAAGGGGCAAAATTTCTCGAGCTGCACCATGGCGGCAGCGGCGTACTTCTTGGGGGTGTGCCTGGAGTCGCACCCGGTAATGTCGTTATCATAGGAGGGGGTATCGTTGGAATCAATGCCGCCAGAATGGCCTGCGGACTTGGGGCAAAGGTCTATCTCCTTGACACCAATCTTGACAGATTGAGGTATCTGAGCGAGGTTATGCCGGCCAACTGCTATCCCATGATGAGCAGTCCAGCAGTATTGCGCGACCTGCTGAGTATTGCCGATCTCGTCATCGGCGCTGTGCTTATTCCAGGAGCAAAAGCTCCAAAACTTATTACCCGAGAAATGCTTGGCGGAATGAAACCAGGTTCGGTCCTGGTGGATGTCGCCATAGACCAGGGCGGCTGCTTTGAAACCTCAAAGGCAACGACTCATACAGAGCCGACCTTCATCGTTGATGGTATCGTCCATTACTGTGTCGCCAATATGCCCGGAGCAGTAGCCAAAACCTCGACTATGGCACTTACCAATGCTACACTGCCCTATGCCTTGCAGATCGCCGATAGAGGGTGGAAAAGTGCTTGCCGGGAAAACCCTGAAATTGTCCCGGGAGTGAATGTGGTGGATGGCAAAATCACCTGTAGGGGAGTTGCTGAAGCATTCGACATGGATTTCGTCGATATCAGGACAATGCTCTAATCTCACACCTTCTCACAAGGGCTTTCCCAAATTAACAGCATCAGAGCATAATATAATCTGGCAAATCAACACGATGAATATTACTCGCCAAAAAACAGAATACCAGGGCTTTGAACAGGGACCAATCCGCCCTCCAAGCGAGGCCTCCAGTCTCCTTATCAGGGTAACTCGCAACTGCCCCTGGAATCGCTGCACCTTCTGCCCGGTTTACAAAGGCGCATCTTTTTCCCTGCGTCCAGTGGACCATGTCATGAAAGACATTGACATGGTCCACCACCATCTCACCCTGCTTAAAGACCAGGGTGGGGCTTCCGGAACAATCGATCCGAATCAATTACGACGCGGCCTCGACCACAGTGAGAAAATGGCGATGCATGCCGCCGCGAACTGGATTCGCAGCGGCATGCGCTCTATTTTTCTTCAGGATGCCAATAGCCTTATCATTAAACCTGACAATCTAATAGCTATCCTCCAGCACCTCAAAAAACGTTTCCCGCAGGTTGAAAGGATCACTTCATATGCACGGTCGCATCCCATTTGCAGAATAGCCGATGACAAACTTGCCGCGATGCGTCAATCCGGTCTCAACCGCATCCATATCGGCATGGAGTC
>JAZBNU010000126.1:0-3606 GCA_036350815.1 Desulfopila sp. | reverse complement strand
TGATGATCACTTTCAGTAACGCATACTTGCTGTTTCTGTGAACTGTGGCGGCTAAACTACAACGAGGAAGGAGCGTGGCATATGTCTGTTGAAAAGCGACAACTGTTAAAAGAGAAAAAAGAGAAAATTGCTCTTGGCGGCGGCCACGAAAGAATAGAGAAACAACATGCCAAGGGAAAACTGACTGCTCGGGAACGGCTTGAGTATTTTTTTGATGAGGGTTCATTTATAGAGCTGGATGCTTTTGTAAAAAACAGGTGTACCCGTTTTGGCATGGATAAAATGGATTTTGAAGGCGAGTCTGTCGTCACCGGCTATGGCATGGTCGAAGGCCGACTGGTGTATGCTTTCTCTCAGGATTTTACCGTCACAGGCGGCGCACTTGGAGAGATGCATGCAAAAAAAATTGTCAAGGCGATGGATGCTGCTGTAAAAGTGGGAGCCCCCATAGTCGGTCTGAATGATTCCGGCGGGGCGAGGATCCAGGAAGCGGTTGATGCTCTATCGGGATATGGAGATCTCTTTTTTCGAAATGCCATTTATTCTGGTGTAATCCCACAGATATCTGCGATAATGGGCCCGTGTGCCGGAGGTGCTGTCTACTCTCCGGCGTTGACTGATTTCATCTTTATGGTCGACAAAACTTCACAGATGTTTATTACGGGGCCGCAAGTTATCAAAACCGTAACCGGAGAGATTGTTTCTGCGGAAGATCTTGGCGGAGCCATGACCCATAACAGCACAAGCGGCAATGTCCATTTTCTCGCCGAGACGGATCAGGATTGTCTTGACGCCATCAGAAAGCTGCTCGGTTTCCTTCCCTCCAACAACATGGAAAAGCCGATTCCCACAGCACCAGCCACCGATCTCAATCGTCAGATAGAGGAGTTGAACGATCTGATTCCCGACAGTCCCAATAAAGCTTACGATATTCATGAGGTTTTTCGGCCAATAATCGACGATGATTTTTTTGAATATCAACCATATTTTGCCAAGAACCTGGTAACCGGATTTGCCAGGATCAATGGGAAATCTGTCGGCATAGTGGCAAATCAGCCGCAGGTTATGGCCGGATGTCTCGATATGAACGCCGGGGACAAGGCAGCACGTTTTATCAGAACCTGCAACGCCTTCAATATTCCTCTTTTAACGATAGTGGATGTTCCTGGTTTTCTTCCGGGAACAACCCAGGAGTATGGAGGAATTATCCGCCACGGCGCAAAGATCCTTTATGCCTACAGTGAGGCGACGGTCCCGAAAGTTACTCTTATCACAAGAAAAGCCTACGGTGGTGCTTATGTGGCCATGTGTTCCAAATCCCTTGGGGCAGATATGGTTTTCGCCTGGCCGTCTGCCGAAATTGCGGTCATGGGGTCTGATGGTGCGGTAAATATCATTTTCCATAAAGAGATAGCCAAAGCCGAGGATAAAGAAGGCACCCGGCAAAAGATCCTCGCCGACTATGCCGCTGAGTTCGCTACGCCCTATAAAGCTGCCGAACGTGGATTTGTCGATGATGTAATTGAGCCTCAGGCGACTCGTCAGAGAGTGATTGACGCCTTTAATATGCTTGAAGGGAAAAGAGAGAAGAGACCTGCAAAGAAACACGGCAATATGCCGCTGTAAATCTGGGAGAATATATGGAAACCATCGAACTCCTGGCAAAATTTGCCGATCCGGAAGTCATGAAGACTTTGTCGGTAATGGAAAGATTAATGGCCGGTCTGATTACAACTGTACTGGGAATGGGAATAACCTTTCTCTCCCTGATCATTTTACAGCTGGTTATTACTCTGACAGCCAGATTGACTTCCGGCAAGAATACAAAAAAAGTGGAAGAAGCGGCTGCAGCAGTATCGATTCCAGAGATAGAGCGCAATGCGGCGGAAAACGACGAAGAGCTTGTCGCCGCTCTTTCCGTGGCTTTGGCTCTGCAACTCAACACATCGGTGAGTAATATCGTTATCAGGAATATTGAAAAGATCGAGACATCATCCTCGGCTTGGCACAGGGCCGGTATTGCCGAACAGATGCATAATTCACTGTAGCTCTTGGGGAGGTTTAGGATATGAGAAATTTTCGCGTTGTCGTCAACGGCAATGAATACAAAGTGGCAATTGAAGAGATAGCCGGAGCGGATAACAGCCCGGTGAGGCACACTGAGCCGACCCGTCCTGTTGCTAATAAGGAGGTGGTACAGGCACCCGCTCCTGCCCAGCAGACGTCCGCCTCTTCTAAATCACAGCTGAACGGCAGTGTCTCAGGACGAGTTACGGCTGCCATGCCCGGTACAATTCTCGATGTGAAAGTCGCTGTAGGAGACACTGTTACCATGGGTCAGCCTCTCTTGATCCTTGAAGCGATGAAAATGGAAAATGATGTCATGGCTCCCTGCGACGGCGTGGTCGAAGAGATTCATGTCGTTAAAGGCGCATCTGTCAATTCTGGAGATCTGCTTCTGGTTTTGTCATAAATATCTGGGAGAAGAGCTATGCTGGAAGCAATATTTCAATTTTTAAGAAATACCGGCTTTTATGGGTTGAGCTTTGGCGCTGTACTGATGATGGCGATTGCGTGTCTGCTGCTCTATCTTGCCATCGTCAAAAAATTTGAGCCTCTACTGCTTGTTCCTATTGCCTTCGGGGTGCTGCTCACAAATTTACCTTTTGCCGGATTGATGGCCCCGCCGGTACTTGAAGTCAGTGAGAAAATGATTCATACCGTTCAGCCGGGCGGGTTGCTCTATTACCTTTTTCAGGGAGACCATCTGGGTATTTTCCCTCCCCTGATTTTTCTTGGTGTTGGAGCCATGACTGATTTTGGTCCTTTAATAGCCAATCCCAAAGCTCTACTGCTTGGTGCAGCAGCTCAGTTTGGAATTTTCATTACCTTTATAGGTGCCATAGCTTCCGGACTGTTTACCGCCCAGGAGGCAGCCTCAATTGGCATTATCGGCGGAGCGGATGGTCCGACGGCAATTTTTCTCTCTTCCAAGCTTGCGCCTCATTTACTCGGTGCCATAGCCATTGCAGCCTACTCCTATATGGCGCTCGTTCCTATTATTCAACCTCCCATCATGCGTCTTCTGACTTCACGAAAAGAACGCAGTATCAAGATGGAGCAGCTGCGCGAGGTCTCCAAGCTGGAGAAAATTCTCTTTCCTATTATCGTTACAGTGGTGGTTTCCATGATAGTTCCGCCGGCGGCGACACTTATTGGTATGCTGATGCTCGGCAATCTTTTCCGGGAATGCGGTGTCGTTGCCCGTCTGGAAGATACAGCTAAAAATGCTCTGATCAATATCATCACAATATTCCTGGGCGTTACCGTTGGGGCAACGGCTACAGCAGAGCAGTTTCTCAAGGTTGAAACCCTCGCTATTCTGGCCCTTGGCATTGTTGCCTTTGCCATAGGTACCGCATCGGGAGTTCTGCTGGCCAAGTTGATGAATAAAGTAATGAATGTTCAGATAAACCCCCTGATAGGCTCTGCAGGGGTTTCTGCAGTTCCCATGGCAGCCAGGGTTTCGCAGGTTGTAGGGCAGAAAGAGGTTCCGTCTAATTTTCTGTTGATGCATGCCATGGGGCCAAATGTCGCCGGTGTTAT
>JAZBNU010000125.1:0-8089 GCA_036350815.1 Desulfopila sp. | reverse complement strand
GCGGGTTTTTTCTTTCCTGCATTTTTGAGGAAGAGCCTGGTCGCATCGGGCTACAACTGCAATCTTACCTCGGAAGGTGCCTTCTCATCCTCAACAATGGTGGTGTCGCAGATAAGCAACCGGCTCCCCTTTATGCTGTGGTTGGTCACAAAATAGCGTTTGAGATTTTCTGCTCGTTCCTGGCCCAATTGTTCGAGTGTACTGATCGACTTTTTGTTCAGCTCGATCTTCTGTGCTTTGTCCTTTGACTGGTCAACTGGGGTGAGTTCGCCTGCGGAAATCCAGGGACAGAGTTGCAGGTCACTTTCCTTTTTGTCTTTGAGAACACTAGCCACTTTGTCAAGATACTTTTCCTGTTCCTTCGGTATATCAGTTTGTTGATTTTCGTAAAGTATGGAAGGTAAATTAATCTGCAGGGCTTTTTCCCCCACCTTGTACCCAACGTAGGCAAGAGCTGCATAGGGGCCCAGGGCATAGGTGAGATATCCGGTTGCGGCCGGTATGATTGCCTTACTCATGGCCGTGAGGATAAGGTCGGTTATGTCGACATCTATCTCATCGATTGCTCCGCTGACAGGTATGTTGAGGCTGATATTGTCATCGCTGTCCCGCAGCATGGAGAGAGCTGCATCGAGCGGGATCGGCAGCTGATTATGGATTTCTTCGGCAAGGTTTTCCGAGACGATCGTGGTCTCCAGTTTTTTGAGGAGAAGGTCGTTCTCCATATCAAGCATCTTGCCATCCAGGGATATGATGCTGTCAATCTGCAGTTGGCCACTGGCGAGCTCTGTGCCAACGTCTTTTATTGTAAACCCGGAAAGATTCTTTAACGGGTAGTTTTTGAGGTTAAATTTGAGATAGAGCTGCTTCTGTTCTGTGAATGGGGAGATGGTTCCGGTGAGTGTGACAGGTGCCCGCTGCTCAAGTTCGCCGGTAAAGGTTAGTTGTATTTCCTGGTCGATAGCATCAGAATCAAAACCGAGGAGCTCAAGGGATTGTATGCCAAGTTGCGAATTGAACTGTTTGGGGAGGGTGTCGTCAATGAAATTTATGTGGCTATCGCCCTTGACGACGAATTCCCGGAAATACAACGGCAATGCAAGAGGTTCCGACGAGGCATCGTCGGCCGCTTTTTTCTCTGATCCTTGCAGAGCTTCCTTGTCCTCCATCATTTGTTCTAGTTGGTTTGTAATGTCTAATTCGCCGCTGCTGTTACGGTGGAAGCTGGCTTTGAGGTCGGTGAGATAGAGGGTGTCAATGTGGGGTATCTCATCACTTTTGTAGCAGAGAGAAAAAAGATTGGCGTTATCGAGAGTGAGAGCGGGCTGCTTTGTCTCATCTCCGGATTGGGCGAGAATGAGGAGGTCTTGCAGGTATCCCGAATGGATTGATAGATCACATGTTGACCCGAGGGTTATATCACTTAAAGAGAGAATCTCAAAAGCGGCAATTTCTCTACCGGTTTTTTCAGCACGAGTCTGGAAGGTGCTCAGTGTAATTTCTGAGAAGTCAAAATTAGTGAAATCGGCCGTTTTGGCTTTTGAAAGGGTAATCTTCTCGAGATTTATCTCAATTGGAAGTTGGCCGGGTAAGCTGAGATGTATTGCTGACGCTTCAACATTCTCACTCTCCAGGCCTTTTTCTCCGAGTCCTTTCAACGCGGCAATGTTCACTTTGTCTACACCAGCAATCTGTTTTCGGGTAGTTGCGTCCAGCACTGCGATTTTTTCCAGAGTGGCCGATCCCTGTCCTTTCGTTTCGAAAGTATCACCGATGGCCAACTGGTAACTGAAATCAAAGGTGTTTTGAGGTGCCTCGATGGAGTAGTTGGGGCTGCCAAGAGAAATGTGTGTGTCGGTTGCAGCAATATTCCCCTGAACATCAAGCAGATTAGTAGAAGCTGGCTGATCAAAGAGAAGTTTTCCGGACCAGTTGATATGGCTTTTCACCGAGAATGATTCGGATCCCGAATCAAGGCGTGTGTAACTGAGGTCTGAGATTTCGAGCGACCCGTCGGTAGTGACGGCATTGGCGGTCTCCTCCGTTTGTGATATATAATGGATTTCTCCATCCCAGCTCAGCTGTTCTTCACCGACAACACTTCCAGGCAGTCGGACCTCGGTTGCCTGGGTCTCCAGGGTTCCGTTATATGCGATACTCACGATCTCGCCCACTTTGACTGTGACATTTCCATCGGCAATCGCACCTTCACCCTTCATGGCGGTCTGATCATTGTTGAGGTTGAAATGATGTCTGCCCAGTTCCAGGCTGCCGTCGGCCGTGATTGTCTGGTGATTGGCAGGGTCTATCGCATATTCAGCTTTCCCCAGCCATTCAATGTGCTGGGCGGATGTTTCAAAATCGCTGCTGGCAATATCGATTTCGCGAAAAGCAAGTTTACCGTTGAACATGCCACGAAGACTCTCATTATCTGCTTGTTTGACAGAGATGTTTCCTGCGATATCAGTTGTTCCTGCAAAACGTGAAAAAGGGTCGCTGAGCAGCCCGGTGAGTTGGTTGAGCTGAAAAGCATTGAAGGATATGTTTCCGACAATGTTGAACTCCGGGATAAGTGTAACTTGAGAGAGGTCTATTGAAAAAGGGGTCTCGTTGAGAGACCCCTCCAGCTGCAGTGTTCCAACCGGCCCATCGTCCCATGTCGCTATCTTGTGCAACTCCCCTTTATCAATTACGAGCTTGAAATCAAGATTTTTTGTTTTCAGAGCGATCATAATGTTTTCAAAAACAACTTGTTCTGCAAACAGATCCCAGTGGCTGGCGGCTTTGTCGGCGGTATCATCCATTGAATCTTTCTCAGGAGCATAGTGGTAAGAGCCGAAATCCCAGCTGCCGTCATCATTCTGGTTGATTTCCAAAAAAAGATTTTGGTACATAACTCTCTGCAGATCGACATCTTTGCGAAAGAGTGGCCACGGGCTGAGGTTTATCACCATTTTGCTATTGCTTAACAGCGTCTTGTCCTGGTCTTTTACGGAAATGCCCTCAGCGACGAGCTCGAAGGTTAAAGGATTGAACCATAAATGTTCGATAGAGGCCTCCTCGGCCCCGTTCCGCTCAAGCCAACGGGTGATGTACCACTTTGCTCCAATGGGAAGTGTGACGAAAAACAGCACAAGAGATATTGCGAGAAAAGCAGGGATCAGGAACCATCTGCGCTTGTATAGAGGTATCGGTGAAACACTTTTTTCTGATGCCATGATGAAATTGCAATGTAGAGGTCAGTATATGATTTTCAGTGAAAATTCGTCCTGGAATGCATTATTCTAATGGTAAGAGTTAGGCAGGTTAAAGTCTAGATGGAATTTTTTGAGAGATGATGATTTCTTGACTCCAGCGCGTTGAGTCTCAGTGATTTTTTATGAAAAATATTGCAGAATGTTCCTTGGAGATACAACTAGTATCACCCTGCCCTCAGCGACATGCCGCTCTTAAGTCTCATCATGAGTTTCAGACAAGTGCTTCTCCATGCCCGGTTTATCCGTTGCGGTTCTTGCGGACATTTTTGGCACGCTTTTCTCTCTATTGTTATTCGCCTATTCTTTTTTATATGATCATGGTTAACTGAGTAGAGAGAACAGCATCTTTTTAGTGATGTTAGAAAACTGGCGATCAATCATTCCCATTACAGTCAAGTTCCTGAATTCAATAAAATAAGTGAGTCCGATAATGCATCGAGGAATGATGTTTTGGTTAACTGCACTACCCATTATCCTTTTCTCTTGTTTCAATGCTTATTCTGCCTACTATGTCGCCACCACGGGAAATGACAACACCGGAAACGGATCAGCGGGATCACCCTGGGCTACCATCCAGAAAGCACTGGACACTGTCCCCGACAGTTCAACCATTCTGGTTGGTGAAGGCACCTACAATGGGAGAATCAGGCTGCGAGGAAGCTTCACTCAAGGTGTGATCATCCGGGCAGAACCACTCTACCGCGCCCGTTTGAGAAACGATGGCCCGGTCATTACCACCTATGACCGTAATGTCAGAGGCATCACCATTGAAGGCTTTGATATAGCCCATAGCCGCTCCGGATCCTCAGCCCTTGTCATTCATGTCGATGGAGGGGGTACCGGGGAGGTTTCCAATCTCACTTTTCGCAACAATATACTCCATGACAGCTATAACAATGATATCCTCAAAATCAACAATGGTGCCCGTAACATCACAGTTGAAGGGAATATGTTCTACAACCAGGCAGGGTCAGATGAACATATCGACATCAACAGCGTTCAGTGGGTTGAGGTTCAAGACAACATTTTTTTCAACGACTTCGAAGGATCGGGCAGAAGCAACAACAACGATACATCGAGTTATATTGTCATAAAAGACAGCAACGGCAATGATGATGTTTACCTGGGAAGCAGATATATCAGTGTGCGGCGCAATATCTTCCTCAACTGGCAGGGATCGAGCGGCAGTAATTTTGTCCTTGTCGGAGAAGACGGTAATCCTTACTACGAAGGCAGGGACATCACAATAGAAAACAACCTGATGCTAGGCAGCAGCAGGAATATTATGCGTGCACCGTTTGGTATTAAGGGCGGTCGCGATATCACTTTCAGGAACAATACTGTCAGCGGTGATTTACCGGCTCTGGCGTTCGCCATGCGGTTAAACAGAGAGGGGAACAACTTACAAAATCACAATATTCATATATACAACAACATCTGGAGTGACGAAACAGGCACCATGGGAGCAACATCTGCCATAGGCGCTCACGATTTTTCCGACACTCCGCCAGGCGATACCACCAGTTTCTTCCTCGCGAATAACCTCTATTTCAACGGAGGCAATCCCATCCCCCAAGATCCCAGCGAACTCATAAATTATACAGACGATCCTTCTGCGCGCATCGGTAATCCCCGCCTGAGATCTCCTGCCGGCCTCATCCTTCCTGGGTGGGACGAAGGCAGCAACATCTTTGTCGGAGGATATTCCAGGATACAAGGAGCATTTGCAGGCCTGGTTAACATCTATTGTGCGCTTTCATCAGGCAGCCCTGCGATAAACCGAGGTAATGATTCTCTGGCTCCAGGTGAAGACATACTTAAAAGATCTCGAACATTCGGCGGTAGAAGCGACATTGGTGCATGTGAATACGAATCGGGAACAGGAGGATCAGCCAATATAGTTATTGCTCCACTGATCTTTCCGCTTCTTTAATCCTCTGGTCTGTTTCTGTTGAATTCGGCTTTTAAGTGGGCAGTAGTCTCTCCGCCCAGGCTGCTTACTCGTCTTTTGTTGTAGCAGCTTGTTTGCGCCGTTGGAAGCGGTACCACAGCAGGGCTGATAACAGGATAGTGATAATCGTCAGCGGAATACAGCCCAGACGCCTGAGCCAGATCAGGAGCATATCAAGATTATTGCCGAGCAGGTAGCCCAGGAGGAGAAATTGACCAATCCCGATTAGGACTCCCAATGTATTAAAGATGACAAATTGCCTGTATGGGTGCTGAAAAGCACCTGCCAACACTGGAACGAACCAGGAGAAGGGACCGGACAGACGAGCCCAGAACACGGCAAATTTTCCGTGCCTGCGAAAAAAAGAGATACCTTTCGCGCGGGTACTTTCAGTTATCCATCTTTTTATCAACGGCCAGCGTGAACAATTTTCCAGGAAATCAAGGCCGTAGATCTTTCCAAGCCAGTAACTCGCGTTGTCGCCGAGAATGCCGCCGGCATAGAAAACCACGGCTACCGTCCAGATGTCGAGGGCGCCGGTTCCGGCAAGTACCGAGCCTGAAATGAAGAACAGTTCTCCGTAAATGAAGAGGGAGAAAGGGATCAAGGTTTCAAAAAAGGCACCGGAAAAGAGGATCAAATACCCTGTATTTTTGTGAGCATGAAGGAGTTGGAGGAACTCCTCGAGTGAATAGAGATCAGCGTATGACATTATACTTCAACCTCTGTTTCCAGCGTACCGGCAACAATGCACCCACCATCCAGAAGAGACTGAGGCGCAGATACCCTACAGCGTTGAAACGTCTGGTCGAGGTTGAAACCTGATCCGTTGGCAGAAAGAAAAATCGTCCGTGGTGGAGGCAGCCTTTGATAAAGAGAAGGTCTTCTGCAAGGTTCAGGTCGGGTTGAAAGCCGACCTTTACGGCAATCTGAGTTCTGGCTATCTGAAGAGAATACGAGGTTTTTGTCAGTTGATGTATGGAGTCGTAAACTCTGAACCAGACAGTTTCACCCCAACGAAAAGGTCTTCGCGGCATTATCCGGCAGGTACCGACGCTTAATGAGTCGCTTGAGCGGTTCAGCCTGGTATTGAGATGTCGTAAAAACTGAGGTTCAAGATGGGTATCCGCATCGCAGAAGACCACCCATTCTGATTGAGGAGATGTATGGGCCAGTCCGAGGTTTTTTGCCCGGGATACTCCTTTTCTGCTCTGCAGTACAGAAACTTTTGCCTTGCCTGAGCACGAGGCGAATTGTTGCGCTATCGATAATGTGGAGTCGTCAGAGCCGTTTTCAACCAGGATAATTTCATATCGATCTGCTGGATAATTCAACTGAAGCAGTTTTTTGACAGTCTCCTCCAGTTCTGATTCCTCGTTGTGAGCGGGGACGATAATGGAGATGAAAGAGGCGTATATCATTTTATCGATACAGGATTTTACCCTTGCCACAGACTCTTCAGTTCGCCAGGGAGGGGTGAACCTGGTAATTTTTTCATTTTCGGCCACCACCTCCTGGAGTTGTATATATTCGTCCTGGAGAGCAGTACCGAAGTACTTCCAATGTTTCATATGATCGGCAAGATACTCCTGTTCTGTCTGGTTTGGAGTAGGAATCAGAAGACCGGGTTTGTCATGTTCAACCAAGTCCATAATGGTGGTGTAACCGGCACGGCCAATAATCATTTTGCTGCGATTGAATAAAATCTGCCGCATCTCCCCATCCACCATAGGGTAGACGATAATATCGTCGTCTGTGCATATATCTCCGGGAAGCTCGGTTTCATCAAGCTGGCCGAGAATAAAGACCTTTTTCCCGGGAAGGGTGGATGCCTGAGAAAGCAGGGTGCGAACAAATGTTTCCTTGTGTTCAAAGAGATAGCCGCTGATTACAAAGAGAAAGTCAATGTCCTGTTTAAGGTGAAGATGGCGGTAAGAGGAGAGAACCCCGACATACCTGTGAGCGTGGCTTTCCAGCTGTGATGAGTGGGAGAGAATGCCGCTCAGATTCTTGGTGTTGCTGGGATAGTCCGGTATCAGGATTGTATCGAACTTCCGCAGGGCGCACAGGTTGATATATTTGGTGAGCAGAAAGGTGCTCTTCAGAAATGGGGGTGGAATAAAGGCCACTTGATGGGTGAGGATAAAACTTGGAGTTGTCTTGCTGTAAAATCCATATCTGCCGTCGCTGAAAATAAAATCGAAAGTGTCCTCCATTTCCCGCAGACGTCTGTGCTCATTCCGTATGAGGCGCCAGGTTTCGAGAAGATCAATTACAAGGTAGAAATACATGCGCCAGCCGAGACCTCGTTCAAGCGGCGGGTAATCGGTCATCTCTAAAAATGAAATGCATGGATGACCGGCAAGTTCATTGCGCAGCAACTTTAAGGCACTTCCTGCCGAGACAATGGTGATCTGCCAGCCGTTGTCGAGGTAAGTTTTTATAATTGCAAGACTTCTTGTGGCGTGCCCAAGTCCCAGGGAACTGACGGCAAACAGTGCCCGAGTACCGGTCTTTTTCATGATATATGTTGTGCTGGAGAAACCATCTTCTGCTAGTTGCTCAACTGCGGTGGAAAGCTCTGTTCTCAATGCCGCTATCCGGCATCATTGTATGTGCAGACTATACCCGGAGATTCTTATGATGGTGTTAAAGTTGTATTTGGGCTCGATTTGGAGGAAGGGTAAAGTGTTGGGCTAGTCCGAATGTTTCGTGTAAAACCCTTGATGATGGTATTTATATACTGTTACTCCTGGCAAGTATCATTGCGTTTGTTGGAGAGTTTTGTGGTACAATGTGTCCGTTCGATGAGTAATTGTCATCAACAGGTTTTTCACCCTTCGGGTGGCTCGATATGGCTCGCTACCCCGCGTCGCTTTTG
>JAZBNU010000124.1:0-24038 GCA_036350815.1 Desulfopila sp. | reverse complement strand
TATGGGGCAGGATCACTCTTTTCACGGGACGCCATAAACCCTTCCATGGGGGCTTGACTGCAGCCGTCCTGGCTGCAGACACCCGAGAAAAGAGCGACCCTGCCCCCTTACAATCACAATGCTGAGTTTCAGGGGTAATCAGGATTCGTTAATAAACAGCTTTTTTACACAAGGGACGAATTCCCCCACGTTGGTTTTTCTTTGTTTTTTTCCAGACCGGATATCATAAACGGTTTATGCCTGTTGACTCGCAACAGTTTGCAAGGTATTAAAGCAACTCAGGACTGTTTTACAGCAAGCAACAATCATTGAGCAATACTCCGAAGCCGGATGGACAAAAATGCAATCTCTGGTTTCAGGGTCGTATTTTACTGAGAATCTCGTAAATGCTCACAATGCAGGACCCGATGCAATGAAAGTCGAAGAAGTTCCGCAGGACAAGGGAATGATAGGGGATTACGGTAGAGAGGTTTGTTACGCTGTGGGCCGGAATGGCCGCTACCGGCTCTCGCCCAGCCTGGGCTGGGAAGCCAAAAATATAGTCAATGATCAAGCCTGGGAGGTTATCGTCGCTGAAGCAGCCCGTATGCATGCAAAAGTCAAAGCAGGAACAGTCAGCCCAATAGCTTACCATCAGGCAAAGCACCAGATGGATTTGTCTCTACTGTCTCAATATGTCAATATGGCACGCTGGAGGGTGAGGCGTCATTTGAAGCCTGCGGTTTTCAATAAGCTTCCGGTTCGTATTCTGCAGCGGTATGCAGACGTTTTCTCTCTCACTGTAGAGGAACTGCAGACAGTTCCTCCCACTTTTTCTCCCGAAGATATCCGCCGTTAATAATGAACCGAGTAATTGATTTTCCCCACAGACAATCCGCCCACTGTGAAAGCGGTGTTACATCGAACCTGCTCCTGTACCATGGCATAGATTGTTCCGAGGCATTAGCCTTCGGTATTGGGGAAGGTCTCTTTTTCGGCTATCTGCCCTTTATCAAGCTCAACAAACTGCCACTTACCACCTACCGTTGTGCTGTGGGAAAAATCTTCAGGACGGTAAACAGCCGCCTCGGAGTATCAGTACAGCGCCGAAAGTTCCGCTCTCCGGCAAAGGCCATGGAAGCCCTGGATCGAAGTCTGGATAACGGCATTCCAACGGGATGCCAGACAGGGGCATACTGGCTGCCCTATTTTCCTCCAGCTTTTCGCTTCCATTTCAACATGCACAATCTGGTGGTTATCGGCCGAGAGGGCAGTGAATATCTTATCAGTGACCCGGTTTTTGAAGAAGTGGTGCGCTGCGAACGGAAAGATCTTATGCGGGCTCGCTTTGCCAAGGGTGCCCTTGCACCGCGGGGGGCAATGTACTGTTTAACCGATGTTCCGGAAAATCCCGACCTGAAAGCCGCCGCCCGCCAGAGCATCATCGCTGTCTGTAAAACCATGCTGAACATTCCGATGTTTTTTCTCGGGGTGCGCGGCATCGAGTTTCTCGCCGGACGCCTTGCCCGCTGGCCGCAAAAGATGGGAAAAGAGATGGCCATACTCAGTCTGGGCCAGCTCATCAGGATGCAGGAAGAAATTGGAACCGGCGGCGGCGGCTTTCGCTTCATGTATGCCGCTTTTCTTCAGGAAGCAGCCGAGCTCCTGCAAGCAGATCAGCTTTATGAGATCTCGTCACGGGTAACCCGGACAGGCGATACATGGCGAAGCTTTGCCGTCAGCGGCGCACGCATCTGTAAAGGCCGCGCCGGAGATGAAGACACCTTTGCCGGTCTCTCCGCAATATTGCGCCAGTGTGCCGCACTAGAGAAAGAAATTTACACCGATCTGCTCGAGATCGTCTCCCAACTCAATACCAATACCTGAAACTATGCCGGGAACAAATGATACTTCTGCTCTTATCCATGCCTCCTCTCTGAGCTACACCTACAGAGGCAGTTTCACTCCCGCAATCGAGCAAATCTCCCTTTCTCTTACAGAAGGTACGCTCTATGGGCTCATTGGCCCAAACGGGGCGGGCAAAACAACCCTGATTTCACTGCTGACCACCCTGCTGCGTCCCGACCAGGGAACCCTTACTGTCTGCGGTGAAAATGCTCTTTCTCACTTCACCTCTATCAGACAAGTTTTAGGAGCGGTTCCTCAGGAACTGGCCATCTACGAGCGCCTCACAGGCCGGGAAAATCTCCTGTATTTCGGGCGCCTCTATGGCTTGCATGATGAATTGGTGAAAGAAAAAAGCAGATACTATCTTGATATGTTCGGTCTGGCCGATAAGGCCGATTGCAGGGTTTCCACCTACTCAGGGGGCATGAAAAGGAGGATAAACCTTATTATAGGCCTGCTCCATGACCCGAAAATCCTTTTCCTGGACGAACCTACCGCGGGCGTGGATGCACAGTCACGCCACCTGATCATCGAGAAACTGCGCATGCTCAACACAAACGGCATGACAATGGTATATGCCTCTCATTATCTGGAGGAAATCGAACAGCTCTGCACCTCTGTTGTTCTTATCGACCATGGGAGAATAGTGGCTCAAGGCAGTCCGCTTCAGCTCGGCCAAGCTGACGGATGCACCGGCCTGGCCGATTTCTATCTCCACAAAACTGGAGAGAAGCTGCGCGACTGATCCGCGTTCACACTATGAAACTCTATGCTTCCATCATAAAAGAGATGCTTCTTCTCCTGAGGGACCGTGCCGGTATGGTTCTGCTTTTTATCATGCCTGCATTTCTGGTCATCGTCATAACCCTGATTCAGGACAAGGTTACCACAACCAATGTCGAAGTACTGTTCATCGATGATGACAAAGGGATGGTCGGCCGCAGAATCCACACACTGCTGGCTGATACAGAAATCGTTCATCTGGTGAAATATGTCGACGGTGAGCAGCTGTCAGCCGATGATGCACGCGATCTTGTAGACAAAGGGAAATATCAGTTTGCTCTTGTTCTTCCCAAAGGACTCAGCAGCGGAGTTGCAAAAGCAATAGAGCAGAGCGTCAGGAGTCGGCTGTTTCCAGAAGAAAACCACTCTTTGGCAGAGAAAATTCCCGAAATACTCCTTTGGTTCGACCCTACGGTTTCCGGCAGTTTCCGTTCCGCCGTCAGCTCCGTTCTTTACAGAGCAGTTCATGGCCTGCAGGCCGAACTGCTTATGGAAAACACCTTCACCTTGCTGCCGGACCTGATCTTCAAAGATGTCCCTGAAGTGATGCGCTCCTATCTGCCTCAAGAAACTCTCAACGGCACTGACCTGCTCCCGCAGCTTTTTGAAAATAAAGGTATAATTCCGGTTATGGAGCAATTTACCACCGAAATGGGCTTTATCAATCAACCCACGGCGGTGCAGCAGAATGTTCCCGCCTGGACCATCTTCGGCATCTTTTTCATCTCCGTTCCTCTGGCCGGATCATTCATTCAGGAACGTCAAAACGGTACATTGAAACGTCTTAAGGTTTTTCCTGTCAGCTACTGGACCATCATGGCCGGAAAGCTGTCGGCCTACGGCGCCGTCTGCCTTGTCCAGACAGGCGTTATCCTCGCTGCCGGAATTTTCATTTTACCGCTGCTGGGTCTTGAGCCTTTTTCCCTGGGGAATGCTTTCCTTCACGCCGCAGCCCTGCTGTTTTCCGTAACAATTGCCGCTTGCGGCTATGGCATCCTCCTGGGAACCATAGGGCGGACCTACGAACAAATCGCAGTTTTTGCCCCGGTCTCCATCGTTATTGCTGCAGCCATCGGCGGTATCATGGTACCGGTGTATGCCATGCCGGAACTCATCCGTCCCTTGTGTGCTTTTTCACCGCTCTATTGGGGACAAAGCGGCTTTTATGATATACTGCTGCGCCAGTCTGACTGGCCAGCTATTCTTCCGGAAATTGCTGCTCTGCTGAGTTTTGGGTTTCTCTCGGGTCTGGGTGCATATTTCTCTTCCCGATTTAAAAATTGACAGGTACACTGGAAACTTGCAGATCTCTCTTTTTCCTTCACACTGAAAAGGTATGATGTCCGGACAATGAATATCCTGCTGGTCAATCCCCCCAACTGCGGCAAATCAATTCCGGAGGAGTACTACGGCATAACCTCTCTGAAATTGATTTTTCGCGGAGAACCTCTGGCACTGGAAGTACTGGCCGGCAATCTTGATGGCCATGAGGTTGAGATCCTTGATTTAAAGGTCGAACCGGACGCCCTCTCCAATTATCTCGCCGGGGAACCTATGGCCGACCTGATCGGCTTTACCGCGGTTACCTGTGAGGCCAACACGGTCCTGCAACTGGCACAGGCCATAAAAGAGCAGAGAGGAAAAAACAGTCCCATCATCGTTGTTGGAGGACATCACGCTTCTGCAGACCCCGAGTTTTTCAACACTGCGCATATCGACTATGTTGTCGCCGGCCTCGGTAAACTCTCGTTTGCACAACTGGCTGATCAACTTGCCAAGGGAGACGAAGAAACAGCCATTGCCGGAGTGGCGAGGACATGTCCCGGCAAACCCCTCGATTTTGGCCAGAAACGCTACAGCATCGCAGACCTGGTGGACCACAAAGCACCACGCTATGACCTGGTGGCACAACATCGGGAGAGCTATGTAATGAGCGGGGTCGGCGGTAAAGTGGGTTTCATTGCCACCGCTTTCGGCTGCACGCACTGCTGTTCCTTCTGCTCTATCCCCTCTGTGACCGGAGGCCGTTATCTCAGTCATTCCGCAGAAGCCATCATCCGGGACATGGAACTGCTGACCGATATTCCTCTGATTCGTTTTGTTGATGCCAACACCTTTGGAGACCCCGGAGCAGCAGAGGCTCTCGCAGAAAGAATCATTGAGACGGGTCTTGAGAAAAAGATCGTCGCCGACGTCCGTGCCGATACCGTAGTTCGCAATCCGGGATTGATGCGAAAATGGCAGCGGGCCGGTCTTGCTTCGGTCGTCATCGGTTTTGAAGAGATAGATGATCTTCGCCTGGCACAGATGAATAAACGCTCAAGCAGCGGAGCCAATATTGAAGCTCTCAGGATACTTGACGAAATCGGCATCAATGTCATAGGCGATTTTATCATTTCACCGGACTATTCCAGGGACGACTTTGCCGCATTGAGCAGATTCATCGAACACTCCACCATCGCTCTGCCTATCCCCTCAATCCTGACCCCTATCCCCGGCACCCCTCTTTACCGTGAATGTTACACGAGGCTTGAAATTACTGACCTAGACTATTATACCTTCTCCAACGCGGTTTTGCCCACCGCTTTGCCGAAGAAAGAGTTTTATACCCTGTATTCGGAACTTATGAAGCATCTGCATCAACATATTACCAAGAGTACGACATGAACATCTATATAAATGACCTGGCCTCCTTTCTCCCGGGAGAACCCGTTGACAACGACCACATTGAGGAAGTTCTCGGAAAAGTCGGCGATATCCCTTCTCGAACAAAACGCCGGATTCTCGCCAACAACAAAATACTTCACCGTCATTACGCCATTGATCCCAAAAGCGGAAAACCGACCCACAGCAATGCTCAACTCACCGCTGAAGCCATACGACGCCTCAACCCCTTTGCCGGTTTTACACCTGATCTCATAGAATGTCTCTGCAGCGGCACCTCGAGTCCCGACCTCCTCATGCCCGGACACGGCCTGATGGTCGCAGGTGAGTTGCACCTGCCGCCCTGCGATATCGTCACCACCTCTGGAATCTGCATCTCCGGAGTAACCGCATTGAAGTACGCCTGCATGAATGTACTCTCCGGCAGTGTCAAAAATGCGGTAGCAACGGGATCCGAGTTGGCCTCCTCGTACATGAAAGCAGATTTTTTCTCCTCTGCGGCGGATACCGGAGCCGACCTGAAGAAAAAACCCATCCTGGCTTTTGATGCTGATTTTCTCCGGTGGATGCTCTCCGACGGTGCCGGGGCTGCTTTCGTATCCGCCGAACCCAACACCACCGCACTCTCCCTCCGTGTTGAGTGGATAGAAAACCGTTCCTACGCCGGGGAATTGGATACCTGCATGTATGCGGGCGGCCAAAAACAGGACGACGGTTCAGTAACCGGCTGGCGCCAGCAGGGCAGCAGCAGTGCAGCTGCACAGAAAAATTATTTTGCCGTGCGCCAGGATGTCAAACTGCTCGACCAGTATATCGTCTCCACTGCCATGAACAGAGCCTTACCGGAGATTGCCCGGAGAAGAGGTTTTTCCGCCGCGGATATCGACTGGTATCTGCCTCATTATTCCTCCGACTATTTTCGTGACAGATTTTACCAGGGCATGAAAGAATCAGGTTATGAAATTCCATATGAAAAATGGTTCACCAACCTGGCTGAGGTCGGCAACATCGGCAGCGCCTCCATCTATCTGCTCATGGAAGGGTTGCTGCGCTCCGGACAACTGCGCGATGGAGAGAAAATCCTCTGTTTCATCCCGGAAAGCGGTCGATTCTCCCATTGCTTTATGCTGCTTACCGTTGTTGAAGGGAAAAATTGACCTACAACCTGACCATGCCACTACCCCTGAGAGGAGCAACCCGTGTCCATCCTCGTCGTCATTGAAAACCCGGAAGATTGTCCCCTGGATCTCTCCGGGGCGAAACCGATAGCAGCCAGAACCTACCTTACCGACAGCTCCTTTGCTGCTATGAAGGGAGTGAAGGTTTTAAACATCTGCCGCTCCTACCGCTACCAGAGCATCGGATATTATGTCTCACTGCTCGCTGAAGCCAGAGGGCACAAGTCAACTCCAAGCACGACTACCATCCAGGACATGAAATCCATGGGGATAATACGCCTGGTTTCCGATGAGATTGAGGAGGTTTTGCACAAGACATTCGCCGGAGAAAGCGAAAAAAAGCGCTCCCTCACTATCTATTTCGGCAAAACTCCCGATAAACGCTTCGACGCCCTGGCATCAAGAATTTTTAAATCCTTTCCCGCCCCCTTTCTTCGCGCCGATTTCTCCTGCGCCTCCCAGTGGCAACTGCAAAACATCTCTCCGCTGGCAGTCCGGGATATCCCGGAAGCAGAACGCAGCTTCGCGGAAACAGTGGCCTCTGCCTATCTTGCCGGCAAAAAACTCTTTATCCCCAAACGCTCACTGCCGCGCTTTGATATGGCTATCTTGCAGAACACCACAGAAAAGCGCCCACCCTCGGATGCCCGGGCCTTGCGCTTCTTCACCAAAGCCGCCGAATCCATGGGGTTTGGTGTTGAGTTGATAACAAAAGAAGATTCCAACCGCTTAGGCGAGTTCGATGCCCTGTTTATACGTGAAACCACCAATGTCGACCATCACACCTATCGCATGGCCCGCAAGGCCACTGCCGAAGGGTTGATAGTCATTGATGATCCTGTCTCTATCCTGCGATGCTCAAACAAGGTCTATCTCGCGGAATTACTGACCCGCAGCAAGGTCCCTATTCCACGAACCCTTACCCTGCACAGTAAAAACATTGACCATGCTCTATCTGAGTTCAGTCTCCCCTGTATCCTCAAACAGCCGGACTCCTCTTTTTCTCAAGGAGTTATTATGGTAAAAGACCGGCATCGCTTCAAGGAAGAGGTCAGGTCTATGCTGAAAAAATCGGACCTGGTCATCGCCCAGGAATTTATGCCGACGGATTTTGACTGGCGCGTCGGCATACTCGACGACAAACCTCTTTATGCCTGCAAATATCATATGGCCGGCAAGCACTGGCAAATCATCGGCAAAGATAAGAATGGGCATGATACTTTTGGCAAATTCGAAACATTTCCCGTGGCTCAAGCCCCAAAAGCAGTGATACGTACGGCGCTCAAAGCCGCCAGGCTTATCGGCAACGGCCTTTACGGCGTCGATCTCAAACAAATCGGCAAGGAAGTGGTAATCATTGAAATCAACGATAATCCTTCAATTGACGCCGGCATAGAGGATGCCATTCTCGGAGAAGAACTCTATCTGAAGATCATGGCGGTGTTCCGTGATCGAGTGGAAGAGCGAAAAAAACGCACCTGACGGATATCAGGAACTGCAGGACAGCATCGAGCACCCGGCCCGATTGCGTGCCCACTCCGGTCGTTTGACCGCATACTGCTCCCGTCCATGCTGTTCGCCATAGGGATCGCGCACCAGATCGAGCATCTCCTCCACCATGGAAAAATCGCCCTGTTCCGCTTTGTCTATGGCAAGCTGGGCCAGATAATTGCGGAGAACATATTTGGGGTTGATGCTGTTCATGTCCGCCTTTCTCTTATCACTGCTCACCCCATCCTGCTGGATTCTGCTGATATATGACGTCAACCAGCGATTCAGGCGCACGCTGTACTCCGCAGTTATCTCAGCCTCGTTATAGTAGGCCGGAAAAAGAGCCGCCGGCACCTTTTCTGAGGTGTTCGGCAGAGCGCCTGCAGGAATGTCAGCCAGGTTTCTGAAAAAGATGGTCATATCGGTTTCGACAAGCTGAAGGATATCCACCAGTTCTCCGACAAGACTGTCGTCGGTATCTGCTGAAAAATATTTCAGGCCAATTTTTTTTGCCATCATTTCATTCCAGCCCTGAAGAAAGAGGGTGTTATACGTGGCCAGGGCCTCCTGAAGCGGTTCCACCTGTTTAATTATAGGATAGACAGCATTTGCCAGCTGCAGAAGATTCCACTGGCCGATCTGCGGCTGATTGGCATAGCTGTAGCGCCGCCCATGAGCATCTGTGGTGTTCGGCGTCCAGTTTGCCTCATAACCTTCCAGCCAGCCATATGGCCCGTAGTCGATAGTCAGGCCGAGAATGGACATATTATCGGTGTTCATCACTCCATGAACAAATCCAACTCTCATCCAGTGGACTATCATCGCCGCAGTGGTTCGGCATATTTCCTCGAACCATTGAATATATGCTGCAGGCGACGGCTCACCCAGATGGGGAAAATCGGTCCGAATGGTATAGTCAACCAGCTTTTGCAGAAGGTCGATTTCCCCTCTGGCAGCGAGAATCTCGTAATTGCCGAATCTGAGAAAAGAGGGGGCCATGCGGCAGACGACTGCTCCCGGTTCGTCTTTTGGGTGACCATCATAAAACATATCCCTCTCCACCATCTCTCCGGTGGTGATCACGCTCAGTGCCCGGGTTGTGGGCACACCAAGATGATACATGGCCTCACTGCAGAGAAACTCCCGTATTGATGAGCGCAGTACGGCAAGCCCGTCAGCCTGACGCGAGTATGGTGTCGGACCGGCCCCTTTGAGCTGCAGGATCCAGCGTTCTTTCTTCTGATTTATAACTTCTCCAAGGTTGATGGCTCTGCCGTCCCCGAGTTGACCGGCCCAGTTGCCGAATTGATGCCCGCCATAACACATGGCGAAAGGCTCCATTGCCCCAAGCAGCCTGTTTCCGACAAAAAGCTCTGTAAAGTGCGGCGAGCGGCAGACTTCATCGGGAAGATCAAGAAGAGCTGCTGCCTCACGGCTATATGCCACCAACTGCGGAGCGGCAACCCTGGTCGGCAGAACTCGTGAGTAACAGGCCCCACTGACCTGACGCCTGAAATTGTCTTTTTCCCGGTCAGCCGGAAGCGTGCGAATGAAACGATTGTCAAACTGGAGATTTTCCAATATAGTGTCGGGCAGTGCCATATTCATAAGGAGGTCGCTATCCTTTCTGTTGCAGAAGTTGCAGTTTGTGACCGTTTTTATAGTCATGAGATCTTCAAAAAGAGGATTATTCCTCCTTCGAGTCTGCCTACAACACTAAGCATGCCACAAAGTGATATCAAGAAACACATGTCTGCAGTGTTTTCCATCTCAAACCACCACTCAATCCCAGGTAACAGGCAATGAAAAACTCCAGGCCGCCGAGCCGCTTTACCAAAAAGACCTCCCCGCGGAAAAAGAAATCCGATGCCTATGTGGTCGAAACACCAGAGGCGCTCCTGACCAGCCTGCTTGAGCACCTGTCCCACAAGAGCCGCAATCTTCTTAAGGCTGTGCTTAAAGATGGTCAGGTCACTGTTGACGGCATCCCCGTCACCCAGTTTGACCATCTGCTCAAAACCGGTCAGTGCGTAGAAATATCCTGGGAAAGAGCTGTTCCGCAACTGCAGCCAAAAGAACTCGTCATTGTTTTCGAAGATGCAGACATCATTGTCATCAATAAACCTGCAGGTCTTCTCACCGTCGCCACCGCCAAGGAAAAACGGAAAACCGCCTACTCAATGCTCAGCAGCTACCTCAAAGAAAAAGACCCGGAAAACAAAATATTCGTCATCCATCGACTCGATAGAGAGACTTCCGGTCTGTTGCTGTTTGCCAAGAGTGAAGCTGTCCAGAAGCGTATTCAGGAAAACTGGAATACCACAATCCAGCAGCGCACGTATGTGGGGGTGGTGGAGGGGCGTGTCGCCCCAGCGGAAGGGTGCATTACTTCCTGGCTGAAAGAAAGCAAGGCTTTTATTGTCTACTCCTCACAGAATCCGGAACACGGGAGAAAAGCAGTCACACATTACAAAGTGCTGCAGGCGAACAACAGTTTCTCGCTGCTCCAGATCAACTTGGAAACACGGCGAAAGCACCAGATAAGAGTACATCTCCAGGACCTTAATCACCCTGTAATCGGTGACAAAAAATACGGTTCAGCCGTCAGTCCATTACGCCGTCTCGGCCTGCACGCCCAGGTTCTTGCATTTATCCATCCGAGTACAGCAGAACTCTGCCGTTTTGAAACACCGATACCGAAAGAATTCCTTAAACTTTTCGCTTCCTGAAATATCAGCTCTGCTCGTCATCACCTCTTTTCCTGCCCAGCAGATTTTCAAGATCGGCAAAAGGTGTATGCGTTGTTGTTGCCCCCCTGTCGGAATCAACGTCCTTGGTGGGCAGCCACTCGGCATCGTGAGAACGGGAATGTTCGTTGTCATGGCAGTAAATACATAAAAGCTCCCAGTTGCTGCCGTCGGGCGGATTATTTTTGTAATTGTGATCCTTGTGATGGACCGTCAATTCCCGCAGGTTTTTCCCGGTAAAATCTCGCCCGCAACTGGCACAGACCCATGGAAGGATTTTCAAGGCTCGTTCCCGGTATTCAATTTTTTTCATTCTCTCCCCTCCCGGGCCCCAGGATCCTGGATGTAAAGAAGGGCTGCTGGCGAAGCGGCCCTTCTTTTTTCCGTGGACAGTGAGTTATTCTTTATACCCTAATTCCCGGGCGTCTTCTTTATACCCGAGATCCCAGAGGGCGGTGCGGTAGATTTCTAAAAATTCTTTTCCTTCAGCACTTTTCTGGGCCTCATCGTACACAACCTTATGACCGACCGCGCGGGCCTTGGCTTCATCTTCCGGACTCCATCGCACCACTTTGACATTGGGCAGTGCCTTCCACTTTTCACGCGCCATAATCTCGTGATTGTAGACCATGGCGGAAAGGTAGCGGATTCGATCCCGGGCTGCTATGACGATGTCTTTATGCTCCTGAGAAAGAGCCTCCCAACTGCGGGTGTTCACCACCAGAGGGAAGTATTCGCAGGTACCATTCTGGAAAGCAGGGTCTAAAACATAGGAAACAACCTCATGGAAGCCCATGCGCATATTTTCATCCCAGAAGGTCCATTCCGCGGCTTCTATGCCTTTGGTCTGAAAAGCGGTGTAGATTTCCGGAGCAGAAAGAGAAACCGTGGTTGCCCCCAATGCTTTATAGAATTGTCCGCCAATGCCTGAAGAACGGATGCGCAAGCCTTTCAAGTTATCGATGGAATCAATTGGAACAACGGCCATGAGCTGTTCATAGAGCGGACTGACCATGGCGTGTCCGAGGTAGGTCATTCTATGCTTGGCATAGAGTTTCTCAAACCAGGGTTCAAGTTTTTCCACAAAATACGCCCCTTCAGCATAGGTGCTCAGCGGAGAGCCGGGCTGAGTGGTAAAGCTGAATAGTGGGTCTTTTCCCGGCCAGTAGGCGCTGTATACCATACCGGCATTGACTATACCATTTGCCAGACTGTCAAAGGTTTCGAATACGGGGAAAAGAACACCAGCCGGATAGGGTGTAATGGTAAATTCTCCTCCGGAAAGCGTTTTGACTGTCTCACTGAACACTTCGGCTATCTTTTGCTGTTCCGTTCCGGGCATGGCATGCGTGACCAGTCTCCAGTTTACCTTTGCCGCAAAAACCGTCTGCGCCCCCATAAACACAAATACCGCTAAGAAAATCGCAAGAGTCTTTTTCATAACTGTTTACTTCCTTTTTGGTGGTGTTTACTCTCATCAGCCTTGAGAGGAAAAGCCTTGAGTCGAGATTATTCAAACAGGAGCCTCTCCAGCTCCCTTCTCGCACCAAAGCGTATATCTCTCAAAGCCGCCTGCTTCTTCAACTTGATACGCGCTGATGCCACTCACATTTCATGCATAACCAGCAAAGTTACATCACCATATTTATCAGCCCTCCTTTCACCATTGAATTCGGATATCATTTTCTTTCTAACCATTTGTTTTCATATTATAAGCTGAGCAAATATTTCGGCAGCCACAAGACAATCTGCGGAAAAAGAAAAACCATGGTAACACACACCACCTGCAGCAGGAGAAGAGGTACGCTGGCCTTATAAATCTCGACAATATCAATAGATGCCGGAGTACATCCTTTCAGGTAGAAAAGACTGAACCCAAAAGGCGGAGAAATATAGGCACTCTGCAGAATGACGTTGATAACAAGACCGATCCACAGCGGTTCAAAGCCAAGATTGGCGAGAATAGGCGCGATTATAGGTACGGCAAGAAAAATGACCGCGCCGGGTTCGAGAAACATTCCCATAAAAAACACAAAGAGTGCGGCAACAACAAAGACCATGTTCGGTCCACCGGGCATGTTCATGGCAAAATTTGCCACCAGTGCATTTCCGCCAAGACCGGAGAAAACCGAGCCGAAGGCGCTTGCACCTATCATCATCCATCCCACCATGGCTGTTACACCTAGGGTTTCATAAGAAGAGGAGTAGACGATATCCCAGGTAAGACGCCTTTTGATTAAACCGACGAAAAGTGCTCCCGCTGCTCCAAACGCCGCCGCTTCGGTCGGGCTTGCCATTCCCAGCAGAATGGAACCGAGCACAATGACAATCAGCACCATGGGCAGGAATACGCTTTTTACAGAAATCAGCTTTTCTTTCCACGTGGCTCGCTCTTCAGGCGGGAGAGCTGGAGCAAACCCGGGGTTAATGAGGCCACGAATAAAAATATAAATAATATACAGAGAAGCAAGCAGAACACCTGCGGAAATACCTCCGGCAAAGAGCCCTCCGATGGAAACCCCGGTAACGGCACCATAGAGAATCATATTGGTACTTGGCGGAATAAGCTGTCCAAGAGTTCCTCCTCCCAGGACAGAACCGAGAGCCGCTCTCCGGTTATAGCCGTGCTTGAGCATCTGGGGCAGGCCTATGAGGCCAAGACCTATGACACCGGCAGCCACTACGCCTGAGACGGCACCAAGAACCGCACCGACAAGGATAGTTGCGATGGCAAGCCCTCCCCGCAATGCACCCGACCATTTATAAAAGGTATCGTAGAGATCCTCCACCACATTGGTCTTCTGCAGAACATACGCCATGAAGATGAACAGAGGCACAGCAATAATGACGAAGTTGTTCATGGTGCCCCAGGTTGCAGAAACGAGAATGTTCAAGGCACCCGGGCCCCAGAGAAAATATGAAAAGCCAATGGCAATGGCGGCAAGAGCAAAGGCAATGGGAACCCCCGCGACAAGCAGGCCAAAAAGAGCTACAAACATCAGAAGTGGGGACAAGTCACCAGCCATGAAAATCTCCTGTTGCTATCAACGGTCCTGTAAACTTTCCGGTTTTTTCGTAAGAAGAGCAAATATATCAAGAGAGGCCTGCAAAGCAATAAGGGCGCAGGAGATGGGAATTATCCATCGAAACCACCAGACTGCAGGATTGAAAGGGGTCTGGTGAACCGATCGTTCGCCGATCATGGTTGCATGCCAGGCACTTGGGATACTGACATAAATGAGTACTGCCGCCACAAAAAGCACTACCAGCTCCGTAAAAACACCAAGTACTGTCTGCCATTTTGGCGGCAGATAATGGCCAAGTATGTCTACAGCTACATGCTTCTTCTGCATATGACAGTATCCTGCCCCCAGCATAAAAAAAGAACCAAAGAGAAACATGGACATTTCAAAAGTCCAGATCGGCGGGGATTTGAAAAAATACGACATCAGAGCGCTATAGACAATGATAGCAATCAGAGGCAGAATAAGCAGTGAAACCAGTTTTCCGAATCGCTCCATCGGGTTCCCTCGCATTTATGTTTTTTCAGGGTCGATTGTTTTTTCTGGGCTCTCAACAGGCCTTCACAGAATAAGGCCGGCGTTTTGCTCCTCTGAACAATCTGCAACCTGACCAGCGGTGAGCGCTCGCTCAGTTTAAGTAGCCTATAATCTTTACAAGCCTTTTTCAAGATTTTTCGCTGTGATTATTTCACAAATTTCAGGGACACCTTTGATAACCGCTTGGAACTCTCTGATTTTCAAGATAACGATTCATTGCAGACAACTCGATTCCTGCCGTTTTCTTTTGCCATATAGAGCAAAGTGTCGGCTCCCGCTATCAACACATCTCCCTCATTCTGTCTATCCGGATACATGGTCATCAGTCCCGCACTGGCTGTTACCACAGGTAAGACGGGAGACATAACATTAGGAATGCGGAGCTCCCGGATTTCCTCCAGAAGATTGTCGACCATTATTGACGCCTCCTTCGAGTCGGTATTGCCAAAAACAACAGCAAACTCCTCGCCTCCGTACCTGGCACAAAGATCGCCCGGTCTCCTTGCAAAACGCAAGAGAATACTGCCGATTTGCTTCAAGCAGTCATCACCAACATGGTGCCCGTAATGGTCGTTGAGCAATTTGAAATGATCAAGATCAATCAGCACCAAAGTAATAGGGAGGCCAAGCCTTGCGCATCTTCTCCACTCGTTGTGCAAAAACTCGTCAAAATTTCTCCTATTTGGAATGTTGGTCAAACCGTCAATCCTGGAGAGTGCTTCCACTTTCTCCTCGGCCAGTTTCCGCTCTGTAATATTTTGATGAGCAATGACGTAGTATCGTTTCTCTTGGTAAACAAAAGAGGTCACTCTCATCATAAACCATCTCTTTTTGTCCGGACTATGACATGGGTACTCAAAATAGAAATCGTCCCGCACTCTGCCGATTACTTGACGGATACCACCTGCCGCCTCCTCACCAAACGTATCACCCATTTCCGCGGAAGCATCGCAAACTTTTAAATAATTGACTCCTCGCCAGGAAGTGCCGGAGAGACAGCTGTTTCGAACACCAAAAGAAACCCAGGCATGATTTGCCAACACAATGCTGCCTGTACCATCTATAACAACTATGTGATCCGTA
This sequence comes from Desulfopila sp., assembly GCA_036350815.1. GTDB lineage: Bacteria > Desulfobacterota > Desulfobulbia > Desulfobulbales > Desulfocapsaceae > Desulfopila_A. The sequence continues at coordinate 8,645 of JAZBNU010000124.1, read as the reverse complement.
ACGGCATTAAGAATTGAACCAAGAAACTGACTAGATGTCATAACTGCATGCTCCAGAAGTGATGAATACGATCAATTTCCGCCACCATACAATCCGACATTTCCTCTCAACCCTGCCCGCAGGGTTATCGATCCTGCAAGAAACCCGGGCTACCGGGCTCTTTTTTACGGTGCGGCCATTTTTAATACCACATTTACAGACAGTATGGCAAAAACTATGAAACAAAGGAAGGAAACGCAACTTTTTTACAGCATTATCGAGTTGCCCCGCTGGTTCTGTTCAGCAGAAAGTACCGCCACAGTTAAAATAGAGATCTTTTGGACATCCTGCTGCAGGAACATTTGCCGTGCATAACGACAACCAACCGCTATCTGATGACACGATGATGTGCTTTGCCTCTTTGCAGAAGAGATATATAGTACTCATGAAAATACAAGCACCTCAGTAATTACTCTCCGCATAGCTGGAGCAGGCAGACCCTATGGATTCAATAACTCAGGCCACATTAGGCGCAGTTGTCGGTCATTTGAGCTGGCACAAACAGCTCGGACCCAAAGCACTGCTTGCAGGAGCAGTTATCGGTACGGTTCCTGACCTTGACATCATCCTGTATCCCCTGCTCGACGGGGTACAAAGGCTTTACTGGCACCGAGGGGAATCTCACTCCGTTTTTTTCCTGGTCTTTGGTGTCGTGGCAACGACTTGGCTGCTGCAGCGGTACTTTTTTAAAGGGAAAATTACCTTTGCAACAACATGCTGGGGCGTCTTTCTGATCTACAGTACCCATATCCTCATTGACACCTTCACCATCTACGGGACCCAGTTGCTGGCACCCTTATCAAGAAAAGGATATGGCATAGGTAATTTTTTCATTATCGATCCGTTGTTCACCCTGCTTCTCCTTGCAGGTGTAGCCTACATCTGCCTTGGCAAACCTTCCCGACACACCAGGGTGAATAGCATAATGCTTATACTGGCCGCCTGTTATACAGCATGGTCGTTGGCTATCCAGTCCACAGCCGATGCGAAGTTTCGTAATGCCACCGATAAAGCAGGCTATGAAGTAACTCGTCATATCACCACAGCAGGCCCCTTCACCACTTTTTTGTGGCGTCATCTTGCCGAGATTCCAGATGGCTACATCCTCGGATACTGGTCTATCTTCGATGGTTCTGACAAGAACATTGTTTTTCACTTCATTCCGAAATCTGCTGAGAAAACCAAAACTCTTAACGGTGGGCGCAGCTTCGCAGTCATCGAATGGTTTTCCCAGGGATGGTGGTGCGCCATACCCAGCAGTGAAGAAACAGTCAGGATTATTGACCTGCGCTTTACCGAGATACCCTCTTCCCACCATCAGGGCCATCAGTACTGGAACTGGCCGTTCAGCTGGAACTTTACGCTTGCTCTGGGCAAAGATCAGCCACTGCAGCCGCTTGCACCGGAATTGCATGGCCTGCTGCCCACCCTCAAATTGCTTGCACACCGGATCGCAGGTGGTTATGGCTGGCTCAGTGACAACGTAAAAATGGAAGCACCTGTTTTAGGCGGGCCGATAGAAATGCATCTCCCCTCTGCAGGAAAAAGAGGGAATGAGGAAAGAGGTAGGTGATGTATCATAATTACGGCAGGATGACGACAATTATCGCCGCAAGTTTTTATACCTGCCGTCCCAGGTATGTGTAGTTTACTTGAACGCCCGTAATCTCAGGGTCCAGTAAGCCTCACCCGTAGCTGTCGAGGTGCCTACCGTAGAACCCGAAGTAACAGCTTGTTGCAGATCAAAAAGCAGGATGTCATCCCAGGTATCCGTTACCGATTGCTGGTTAATCTGTTGCCAGATAACTCCGGTCCATACCCAATGAGTCATGGTCTCCTGCACGGTTGCCTGGTGGATAACCCTACATGTTGTCTGGGTACAGGTGCCCACCGGCATAAAATTAACTGATCCGTTTCGCCGAATCTTGAGTTGTCCATTGTCTTCAGTGGCATCGTAGCGGAGGGTAGCAGCACCACAGGCCAGGACAGTATGACTCTTGAGTTCACACTGGGCGCTGGCACTCTCGTCGAAATGGGGAATCACATTATTTTTGAGCCGCAACGTTATAGCCCCACTGCCAATGAGTTTTGGATGTGAAATTGCAGCATTGAACATGGGCCAGTGAAAATCATTCCCTGATACGCTTGTGGCAAATACTCCGCTCAGGAACACGAAAATCAGTATGAGCAATACAGAAGACAACCGTTTAGATGGGGGTATTTTCATATCATCCTCCTTTTTTTCCTGGTGAGTCGATAAAACCTCAATACAGCATGTATTCACGAAATTTTTGTAAATACGCGGTAATTGGTTACTCTGCTTCAGCAATTCTCGTTGAAGCAATTTCAGGCTGTTCAGGTTGATAGAAAAACAGATTCAGGAGAAATAGTATCTGTTCAAAACAGTGTACCTGATTTTAAGAAAACACGCAAAATTTAGGACATAGCCTTCCATGAAGACGCGAGGGTGATGTGATGAATGAATGCAACATGTTTTACAAAATATAGAGATGAGCTATTCTATCATAATGAAATTTGCTACTATGCAATTTTGAAATCTCTTGTAAAAGATAACTGGCTCATCACCGAAACGCTTACCTGTCAGCATGAACCTCAGCCAGGCAATCAAATGGATCAGCGTCGGCTACGTTGTGTATGTTAACAGAAAGCGAAGGCGCTCAACCTAATTAATGAGATCAAAAAGACAATAATTAATAATTAAGATGCGACCCCAACCCCGGCGTTATTTTGAACATCTCTCCACGACACTCTTAACACATATGTCTCGATAAGTTGCACAACGAAACAGGTCAGGTGGCTCATAATGTGCCGAAATGGCATCTGTTTGGCATTTAACTCCTGATTTTTCACAATTATTACTACATCTTACGTACTCTTCATAACATTCTTGCAATGGGGTATCCCCATCTCTGCACTCACTATATTCGGAAGAGCAATTGCTATCACAATTCATTTTTTGATTAAAACAAATCTGCAGGGCGTAGGCTATTTTCCCGTTCGACCCTTCAATCGGTTTCATACAATAATCAAAATCACCATCACACTGCGCTGTTCCAATATGAATGCAGACGACTTTACGACTGGCAGCTGAATTTACGGCAGAATAAAGCTTTAGTATTGTTGCCTTCTCCCCATTAGCTGCGCAAAGAGACGCGTAAAAAAAAGCAAAATATAAAAGAGAAACGCAAATAAACAGAATATGTATTTTTCTCACGTTAAGCCCCCCTGCAACAAAAGATATCTGTTCTTTATCTGGGTATAAAGAAGCGTATATCAATCGAACAAAAAGAACAATACTTCAAAGTGGTAGGTACTTTTCATGAAGCTATGTGAGTAACTGTTCGCCATAATAATCGTAACAGTAACGGTGGGGTCGAGACCCCAATTATCGGTTAAGGGTAAGACTTTTATGCGGTTAAAACGGTTGAGGAAATCTGATCAAACAAAAAACTGAGAGAGGAGCATCCCCTTTCTTTGGTGTAGACCCAGATAAAGGCGAGAGGGCGGGGAATACATATGTTTTTTTGAATATTTGTAGAACCCGTGTAGAACCAAACACAAAAGGACTTACAGCCCAAAAGCCATAAGTCCCTAATATACCTGGTACGCCAGGCAGGATTCGAACCTGCGACCTACGGATTAGAAGTCCGTTGCTCTATCCAGCTGAGCTACTGGCGCACAAAGAGGATTCTGTTGTTGAGGTGGATAAACCACAGGACGACATAATACCTAAAAAGTTGCAAAAAGCAACCGCATTCTGCAGCTATTCAGCTTCTCCTATCCTTTTCCATATCGGCCCTGATTCGGTGTCCATCACTGTAATGCCCTGACGCTCAAGTTCTTTGCGAGCCGCATCTGCCGCCTGCCAGTCCTTCTCGACCCTGGCTTTCTCACGGAGCTTGAGAAGAGCATCCACCTCACGACCGAGAGGACAACCCTGCAACTTGAAAATACGCAAGACCTGGTTCATTTTCCTGAGACTTTCAAGGATATACCCCTTCTGGTCTCGGTCGAGATGATTGACCTGCAAAATCGGGTTTGTTTTCTTGATAAATTTGTAAATAGCTCCCATGGCTTTGGAAACATTAAGATCGTCATCCAGAGCCTCAAAAAACTGCTCTTCCATGGCAGAGACAAAAGCGGTAACCTCGGGATGGGGTTTACCCGGCGGCAGGCAGTTTAATTTACAGGTAAATTCATCAAGGCGACGCAGCGCTGTGCGCACATTACCCAACCTCCTGAAAGTAAAGTTGATTGGTTTACGATAGTGTACGGTAAGCATCATGAAACGGACTTCCCGGCCGGAAAAGCCCCGGAGAAGAAGATCTTTCAGGGTTACCACGTTTCCCGATTCCCTGGACATCTTCTTTCCATCAACAAGAAGCAGTTCTGAATGAAGCCAGTACTTCGACAGCGGCTTTCCGGTGAGGGCCTCGGATATGGCGATCTCATTTTCGTGATGAGGAAACATAAGGTTTCTGCTTGAGGTATGAATATCAAGCGTTGTGCCCAGATGCCGTGTTGCCATGGCAGAACACTCAACGTGCCAGCTGGGTCGTACATTGCCCCACTCACTCTCGAAAAAGATACCCTTTTTCAACTCCGCCAAAGTTGAGCGCTTCAGCAGGGTGAAATCACGCGGATTGTCCTTTTCATAGTCATCGAGATCGACGGTTTTTCCAATCTGAATTTTGCTTAAATCAACCCCGGAAAGCCGCCCATAACCGTTGAACTTGGAAATATCAAAATAAATTGAGCCATGTTTCTCATAGGCATAGCCCTTTTGTACCAATTCACGGGCCATTGCAATCATATCTTCAACATGTTCGGAAGCTTTGGGGTAGCCGGTGGCATGCTGCACGCCCAGAGTATCTATGTCGTCCATAAAGCCCTGGATATATTTCCCGGTAAACTCCTTTAAGGGCACCCCTGCTTTTTCAGCACAGCGAATGGTATTGTCGTCAAGGTCGGTAAAATTCATATAGGAGCGCACCGCCAGTCCCTTTGTTTCCAGGTAGCGAGAAATCAAATCACTGACGACGAAACGACGACAAAGCAGGAGATCGGCGGGCTCATAAGCAGTCGGCCCACAGGAATACATGGTAACCTCACCCTCTTTTTGCGGCACAAAAACTTCTTTCTTTTTACTGAAGGTGTTGAAAAAACGTAACTCAGATTTTTTGCCGCCGCTCTTCTCCTGTCTGGTGAAAAGAGGCGTGCTCAGATATCTCTCTCCACCATCCGGTAGAATTACCACCATCAGACCATCAGTGAGCCCCTTGGCATACTCTAATGCCGCGGACATGGCCGCACCGCTGGACATGCCCACCAGGATGCCCTCATGGGAGGCTAGCTTTCTTGCCGTGTTAAAGGCATTTTCATCCTCTATGCGCACCACCTCGTCCGGAATATTTTTGTTAAATATTCCGGGCTTATAGGACTCTTTCATGTTCTTGAGTCCTTGAATCTTGTGCCCTAAATGCGGTTCAACCGCTATTATTTTAACTTCAGGGTGATGCTCCTTGAACCAGGCGCACAGTCCCATGACAGTGCCGGAAGTGCCAAGCGTGGCAACAACATGAGTAACTTTCCCTCCGGTCTGCTCCCAAATCTCGGGTGCGGTATGATTATAGTGGGCCATCCAGTTAGCATCATTATTAAACTGGTCCGTCAGGAAATATCGCTCAGGAAACTCGCGCGCCATGGCGTACGACTTTTCAATAGCACCATCAGTACTTCTATTGGCCGGGGTGAGAAGTATCTCGGCACCATATGCCTGCATGATCTTCCTGCGCTCAATGGAAGCGGATTCGGGCATGACAAGGACACAACGATATCCTTTGGCGGCACACACCATAGCAAGACCAATACCGGTATTGCCGCTGGTCGCCTCCAAAACGATTTTCCCCTTGGTCAGCTCCCCACTTGCTTCCCCGGCCTCGATCATGGAGAGAGATATTCTCTCCTTGACGGAGCCACCTGGGTTTGCCGATTCAACCTTGCCGTAGACCTGTACTTTGCCGGGCTGTATGAGACGATTAATGCGAACCAGCGGAGTATTGCCGATCACATCGAGAATAGTATTGTAAAGCATTGTAATTTTTATCCTTAATAAAAACTCTTACACAACAGAGCATCGCAAATATGCTCACGGTGTTTCTTTGCGCCTGCAGGCCTTTGACAAATACCACAATCGAACCAGAGATTCCCGGATGGCTTCGTCACTGATAACCCCAACCTGTTCTTCAAACTTTCGCAATTCCTCAGGATCAGGTGACACAAAAACAATTTCAGGCAGTTTTCGGACAGGAGGTTCGTTATCCCGTCGCGGCAGAAGGAATTTAATATCTTTGATTTTTGAGATCTTCAGGCAGGCATTTATCGCATCCAGCATTCGACATTTTTCAAACTGCAGCTGCTGCATCCACGTCGAATTCTCAACTTCGAGCCAGAGGACATTTTTTACTATCTTGAGAGGTCGGGAGCAATCGGCAATTTCTTCACCAACCACTTTCTCCCAGATGGGAAAGATAGAGTGCAGATCCAGCTTGACAGCCCAGCCTTTATGACGAACTACTTCCGGCAGTATGCCGGAAAGATTCTGGTGTTTTCTTTTTCCAACAGTCTCCATTTGCCTCTCTCCAGTTCACAGTCAACTTCAGACATCTTTAATGTGGATTGACAAAAATGGCAAGCAGAGTGCTAGCCGGCTCTATAAAAACAGACGGCTCCCTTGAGACAAGAAAAGCTTGCATACTTCACGAGCATGCAGGCTTCATTTCAATTCACAACTCCCCGGGATGTCCTTTTCCTCAGAACAGCCGGGTGGTGATATGCATCCTGTAGGATTTAATACACTGCCAGATAATTATCAAGCTCCCACTGGGTAACAGTTGTTCTGAAATTATCCCACTCTTTAATTTTGGCTTCGACATATTTCTCAAAGATATGGTCGCCAAGAGTCTCACGGGCTATGGGGTTCTTCTGCAGTTCTTCAATGGCTTCTTTAAGATTTGCAGGCAGAACGGTTATACCTTCGTCGGCCATCTGGACATCATTCATCTCAAAAATATCCTTATTGACAGGAGGCGGAGGCGCAATTTTGTTTTTCACTCCGTCAAGACCGGAATTGAGCATCATGGCAAAAGCGAGATAAGGATTACAGGTTGGATCGGGGCAACGGATCTCCGTTCTGGTGGACATGCCCCGAGCTGCAGGAATTCGTACCAGTGCTGAACGATTTGATGCAGACCATGCAGCATACACAGGAGCTTCATACCCCGGCACCAGACGTTTGTAGGAGTTGACCAAAGGATTGGTTACTGCCGCAAAGCCACGAGCGTTTTTCAAGGCTCCTGCTATATAGTTATAGGCCACCTCTGAAAGCTGCAGAGAATCTGACTCATCAAAGAAGGCGTTGGTGCCGTCCAGATTAAAAAGAGACTGATTGGTATGCATGCCGGATCCGTTTATTCCAAAAATCGGTTTCGGCATAAAGGTGGCATGAAGCCCATAATTTTTCGCAATGGCCTTAACAACCCACTTAAAAGTAACCGTATTGTCGGCTGCGGTAAGAGCATCGGCATATTTGAAGTTGATCTCATGCTGACCTTCTGCCACTTCATGGTGGGACGCCTCTATCTCAAAGCCCATTGTTTCGAGAATCTCAATAATTTCACGGCGACAGTCATTGGCAGTGTCCTCAGGGTCGAGGGAGAAATAACCTGCGACATCACTTGTCTCTGTGGTTGGAGTACCGTCCTCATTCTTCTTGAAAAGAAAAAACTCAGCTTCGGTGCCGACATTCATGGTATAACCAAGCTCTTTGGCCTCAGCCAGAACACGCTTCAAATTGACACGCGGACAACCGGCGAAAGGAGTACCGTCAGACTTGTAAACATCACAGATTATGCGGGCAGCTGCAACACCCTGCTTGTTCCGCCAGGGCAAAACAGCAAAGGTGTCATAGTCCGGCTTGAGGTACATATCAGACTCATTTATTCTGGCAAAACCGTCAATGGAAGAACCGTCAAACATGATATTGCCGTCCAGCGCCTTTTCGATCTGACTCAACGGAAGAGCAACGTTCTTCATCAAGCCAAATATATCAACAAACTGGAGGCGAAAATAACGGATGTTTTTCTCCTCAATGGTTTTCATTATTTCTGCTCTGGTCATTGTAATTGTCTCCTTATTTTATAGAATTTTTACACCCCGAAGACTGCTCAACTATCATTAAGCAAAGCAATCATCAAGGATCGTATCCCGCTTTTTCCCTTTTCTCCAAGGTCCCGGTTTCCACCCTGGAGTTGTCCTCAAATCAGATGCCTTCCTTTTACCATCTATTACAAAAAACGCAATACATAAATCAACATTTATTACAAGAATGTTATTTTTTTCCTTCCTCCATGTCGACGGAGTGCAAAACCCCGCTCTCTATTTCTTTTTTAAATTCAATTTCTTGTATCTTCATGCCGCTCCTGTCCAATACATAGAAGACATCTATCAGCTGCTCGACCTCAGTTGCAATAAAAGCCTTGTGTATATGTATACCGAAATCGGCCAGAGTCTGGGTGATTCTATAC
>JAZBNU010000123.1:0-5765 GCA_036350815.1 Desulfopila sp. | reverse complement strand
GACAACGGATCATTAGTCGCCTTCAACAAAGGACTTGATGAGGAAGCTGGTTTCCGTATTCTCGGTACACACAGTGACAGTCCTTCGTTGAAGATCAAACCTAACGCTGACATATACGAGAAAGAGTTTCATAAATTAGGCGTAGAGATTTACGGGGGAGCACAGTTAGAACCTTGGTTTGACAGGGAGCTTTCACTGGCAGGCAGAGTCTGTTACCTGACAACTGACGGAAACCTGAAAATTGAGTTTGTAGACTTTAACCGACCGATCGCTGTTATACCCAGCATAGCTCTTCATCTCAATAAAAACAGTGGCCAGGATAATCCTCTCAACCCTCAAAAACATATCGTTCCAATTATTGGATTACACAAGGAACAGAAAAAATCTTTCAACGAAATTCTGACTGACCACCTCACCATAGAACATAAAAACTTACATCTTCAACAGATTCTGAGCTACGACCTGTTTTTCTATGATTTTCGCAAACCAGGCTATGCTGGAATAGATAATGAGTTTATACTCTCCGCCCGGTTAGATAACCAGCTGAGCTGTTTTCTTGCAGCTACAGTTGCAGCGTCAGCCGATAAAAACCATAATTTCCTGATAATCTGTAACGATCACGAAGAGATTGGTTCAAAAACCGCATCAGGTGCAGAAGGGAATATGCTGACGTCGTTTTTTGAAAGAATTTACCCTGACTCCAGGCAACGATTTACAATTCTCGCTAAATCTTTTCTTATATCCGTTGATAATGCCCATGCCACTCACCCGAATTATTCTAATAAGCATGATTCTTCCCATGAAATCTTTCTTAACAAAGGCCCCGTACTAAAAATAAATGCAAATCAGCGATACGCGACCTCTTCACCATCGAGTGCGGTATTCAAATTGCTCTGCAGTGAAGTTGATATTCAGGCTCAAGATTTTGTGATGCCAAATGATATGCCGTGCGGAAGCACTCTAGGTCCGATGACAGCCGCTAAAGTCGGCCTGAAAACAGTTGATATCGGAGCCGCAACCTTAGCAATGCACTCAGTGCGCGAAATGACGGGACGACACGACCCCTACCTGCTCTACAAAGTATTGCACCATTTCTTTACTCGTCAACATATTCCGGAAGTACGCCAAAATGCTTAAAATATTACCTCATAATGTATTTTTTGTCGTTCTGGTAATTGTTTTCGCATTGCACGGCAATTCACAAGCCGAACTGGCTGCTTATGTGAAGAAATACAACAATATCACCATATCCAAAAATCAACTGGCAAAACTCGCTGCCTACAATGATCTCATTACGTATTTCAGCAATTTTTCCTATTTCAGACAAGGGTACAAAGTAAGCCCAGACTTCATTAAAGCTCTAATTCTGGCTGAATCCGGTTGCAACAGGTATGCTGTCTCATCCAAAAATGCCATAGGGCTCGGTCAGATACTCTTTTCAACTGGAAAGGAAGCTGCTCAAGAGATTTACAAGAGCGGCAGACGTTTTCGTTATATCAACACCAGTAGACTTAATAATCTTCGTCATGAGGATCTATTTGATCCCGCAATTAATATTTTACTGACATGTTATTTGATCTCAAAATATAATTATAAATTCAACGGTAAACTCGACTTGGTAGTTTCGGCATGGAATGCTGGCGAAAACACCGATTCACTGAAAATTGGACTTCCCCCGCCATACAGTGAAACCCGCAACCTGATAGGAAAAATAAACGGCTATTTTGTGTTTCTCCTTAACCGGAGACAAAGTTCGTGAACTTTATATCTGATATATTTTTTCGAAAATATTAAAAGTCTAAACAACCAAATCTATCTGTTGCACAGTGCCTACTTGAGAATCATTTGACAAGAAAACACCAGTGGAGCGAACCTGGCCCTGTTGCTGATTCATGTCATTTTTCAGATCAAACGTTGTCACAATATTGCCAAGATAAATAGCACCAACTCCTTTTTGTCCAAGTGCAACGAGTTGGTCTTTTCCTGAGCTGTTTTTCGACCAAATACGCAACCCCTCATAGATTGAATCTTTTTCGTCGATCCAGCCGTTGCCATCGTCATCATAAACAGAAAGCTCAGCGAAGCCATCTCCTGTCACGGCACCAAAAAGCTCAGCACCACTGGAAATTGTTCCATCCTTGTTTGTATCTAAAGCAAGGAAACCACTTTCAGGTGAAACAAAAGAGATCTGATCTTCCTGGCCATCTGCGTCAATATCAAAAGAAAATTTATTCCGAGTCAATTGTGCTGCATTACCTCCAAAGTTAATTACAAGAGGATCCTTCATCACTCTACCCTCTTCGATCGTAATGGTATTTTGATGAAAAAATTCTCGACTCATGGTGAGGTCTATCTCAAATTCAATTTCCTTATTGTCTTGAGTCTTAATATATCCTGAAGCATGAAAAGAGGTTGATTCTTTTTCAAGATACGACTCAGATAATGTATAGCGTATGCCGGATTTTGTTTGTTCGTTAGACTCAGTCTGAGAAATTTCCTGTGGAGGTTGAGGCGCATTGTCTTCAACGGATGCAAACCGAGTAATCTCAATTTTCTTTCCTGTAAGTCGTTCTATCAATGCACGAAGTATACGAATATTCAAGTCCATTACTATATCTTTGTCATCTTCAGATTGAACGCTGTCAACCAAAGCACTCTCTCTACCTTTCTCTGACAAGGACACCTTGACAGATGGCTGACTAAGCGTCATAGTGGAGATGCTCCGTTGAGGGGTCTCACCAATGAGAGATTCCGTAGAACGGAGTTGTTCTTCATCATTGAAGAATTCCATTGATTCTTTACGCTGATACTCCAGAATTTCAGTGCGATTGGAAGAAAGGTATATTGCAGAATCTGAGATAATCATGGTAGCCCTCCGTGGCATGAGTTATAGCAATACGATAATGTCCTCATCCGTGAGGATGCAAGCACTTCTGCTCATCTTCCTGTATCGACACGAAACACATATTCTTTAACCATTTATCTACTGTTTGTGTTTTTTATATTTGCATCTTCCAAATTTTGCATTTCAGAATACCTTGTAATACTTTCACTGTTCTGTTGTTTACAATCTACCTAAAAACATCAATCTGAGGAAAACATATGAGCAACGAAGATAATAAAGTTATCTATTCGATGATCAAAGTGAGCAAATATTACGAGAACAAACCCGTTCTCAAAGATATTTCTTTGTCGTATTTTTATGGGGCCAAAATTGGTGTCCTTGGCCTGAACGGTTCAGGAAAGAGTACTCTTCTTCGCATACTTGCAGGTGTTGACAGTGAATATAACGGCAAAACAATTTTAGCTCCTGGTCTGACTGTTGGATATCTCGAACAAGAACCTGAGTTGGACCCTCACAAGACTGTAAGAGATATTGTCGAAGAAGGTGTCGCCGATACCGTCAAATTGCTCGATGAGTTTAATCAGATTAATGAAAAATTTGCTGAACCGATGTCTGATGAGGAGATGGAAAGCCTCATCAATAAACAATCGGAAATTCAAGATAAACTTGACTCGCTTTCCGCCTGGGATCTCGACAGCAGACTCGAAATGGCCATGGATGCGTTGCGTTGTCCACCTTCAACCACCGTTTGCCAAAATTTGTCGGGTGGAGAAAAGCGAAGAGTAGCCCTTTGCCGGATTCTTTTAAAAAAGCCAGACATTCTTCTTCTTGATGAACCAACAAACCACTTAGATGCAGAATCAGTTGCCTGGCTAGAGCACCATCTTCAGGCATATGCAGGAACTGTAATTGCTGTAACTCATGACCGGTATTTTCTTGACAATGTTGCCGGGTGGATCCTTGAATTAGACAGAGGCATGGGGATTCCCTGGAAAGGCAACTATTCTTCCTGGCTTGAACAAAAAGAGAAAAGACTGGCTTTAGAGGAAAAGAAAGAAAGCAAACGACGACGAACTTTACAAAGAGAACTAGAGTGGATTCGCATGTCGCCCAAAGGAAAGAGGAGCAAATCAAAAGCACGAATAAGTTCTTATGATAAACTTATGTCACAAGAGACTGAAAAGATGGCGGAAGATCTGGAGATTTTTATCCCTCCAGGACCTCGGTTGGGTAAAGTAGTAATAGAAGCCAATAACGTATGTAAAAGCTTTGACAACCGCCTTCTCATGGAAAACATGACCTTTTCACTACCGGCTGGTGGTATCGTCGGTATTATTGGGCCTAATGGTGCTGGAAAATCAACCCTTTTTAAAATGATAACCGGCAGTGAAACACCGGATAGTGGGGAAATTCGCCTAGGTGAGACTGTAAAACTCGCCCATGTAGATCAGGAGCGCAATGCTCTTGACCCTGACCAGACGATCTGGCAGGCTATATCCGACAACCAGGACACCATCTGGTTAGGAACAAAAGAAGTTAACAGTCGAGCATATGTTGGAAAATTTAATTTTTCCGGAAGCGACCAACAGAAAAAAGTAGGCCTTCTCTCCGGAGGGCAAAGAAACCGTGTTCATCTAGCTAAAATGCTTAAAGAAGGAGGCAATGTTTTGCTTCTGGATGAGCCTACAAATGATCTGGACGTTAACACACTCCGTGCACTTGAAGAAGCACTGGAGAACTTTGGCGGTTGTGCTGTCATTATAAGCCATGACCGATGGTTTCTTGACAGAATAGCTACCCATATTCTAGCGTTTGAGGGCGACTCCCGAGTAGTCTGGTTTGAGGGGAACTACTCCGACTACGAAAAAGATCGCAAGGCCCGTCTAGGAACTGAATCGGATATCCCGAAAAGAATAAAATATCGTCAACTCACCAGGTCCTGAGTTATATTGTTCAAAAAAACAAGTATATTATCTCAGGAAAGACGGCCGGCCCATTGAGTATTCATTTTATCCGGCTGTCTTTCGGGCTCTTTTATGAAAAACAAAAATATCGGACCAATAGTTTAGACCCGAACAAGCACGTTATCTCTTTGACCTATTTACATTTTTTGCAGTAACTGCATGTATTGGCTCAACTCTTCAATTCTTTCCTGCGCAGATACTGTCGACCCTTTCCTGCTGTCAGTTTCTATTTCTGCCGCAAGGTCACGTATAGCTACTATTCCAAGACTCGCGGCTGCCCCTTTAATTGAATGGGCAGCTGCGCAGATCTTTTCAGCATCCCCAGATGTTAAGCCTTCCTTAATTGAATGATAGTCACTGGTACAGGACTGTTTGAAAATTGTAAGCAGCTCTTCCAGTAGTTCTGTGTCATCAGCGGCTTGCTCCAAAGCAAACGCTTTATCCCATTTCAGTCTATCCATAGATGCCCCCGGCTGGAAAACATGTGTATTTGCATTTGACTCACACCATTTTGAAAACAATTCACACCTGGCTCTATATACAAAAAGAGAGTATCACCCTGACACCGGTAAAGATGCTTCAATAATTTCTTCAAAAGATATTTTACCTTGACGGATTAGAACTAATTTTTCACCCTCGTATCCTACGATGGTGGAACATAAGCCGGCAGGGCTATCACCACCATCTATGATGTAATCCAGATGACTTCCAAATATTTTCTTCACTTCATGTGCAGTTTCGGCTGGTCGGTCCCCGGAAAGATTCGCGCTTGTTGCTGTGATAGGCCGTTTCCATTTATCAAGAAGCATTTGAGCAAAAGGATCCGGCGAAATACGAAAACCAACAGTTCCGGTACCCCCTGTTAAAAGGTTGCTGACAGTATCTTTCCAAGGAAAGAGCAGGGTCAGAGGTCCAGGCCAGAATTTTTTCAGCAATGGTTCATAAATAACTGGAAT
>JAZBNU010000122.1:0-11021 GCA_036350815.1 Desulfopila sp. | reverse complement strand
AGCTATCTTCTGCTTACCAAAAAAAACGTACTGGCTAATGACAAAATAGTACAACACGAAAATGAATTCAGACAGCTTTTTCTCCTGTTTGCAGAGAAGAGTATTTAAAATCAAACCGGGTTGCAGGCTGTTGGAGTTCTTTTGGTCTGTTGTTTGGACCAGTTGATGTCGTCGATCTGTCGCCCTGAAGTGGAAATTTCATGGTATTCTATCAAATCTTTTACTTGACTAAAACAAACAATACAGTGTAGAAAAATTGGTAATACCAGTACATGGTTAAGTTGAGGATAGAAATCATATATGTGTTCAGACAGTTCAGATACATTCTGGTTTCACATTTTTAAGAAACATCATACCGGGAAAGGAACGTGGAAATGACAGGCGGATGCAGATGGATATGGATCACGGTTTTTTTAGGAATGTTTCTCTTGAGCGGCTGCAATGAGCAGAGCGCTGAGCAATCTGAGGAAAGTGCCGGTCAGATTATGGCGGCTCTTGATAAACCTTTACCTATGAAGGAGCGCAAAAAGGTTCTTGTTTTACATAGCTATGAGGCGGAATATGTCTGGGTAAAAGAGGTGGACAGCGGTATCTTAAGCGGTCTGGCAGAAGAACGATTTGATCCTGAAAAAAATATTATCATTGAATATTTTTACATGGATACCAAAAGAAAAACTACGGAAAAATGGAAGCGGGAAATCGCTCAGCAGGCCATTGAGAAAATCAGGAACTGGAAACCGGACGTGGTGATTGCCGCGGATGATAATGCTCAGAAATACGTCGTGGCTGAAATGAAGGATTCCGGCGTCAATTTCGTTTTTTTGGGAGTGAATGCCAACCCCATGGATTATAACTACATTAATAGCCTGGAGAACCCCGGAGGAACCATCACCGGATCCATCGAAAGGGCTCGTTTTGAGCAGTCAGTCAAGATTTTACAGCGCCTTTATCCAGATGTCAGACGAATCGCAATTGTCAGTGATGACGGTGTTACCGGTGAATCGGTTGTTAAGCGGGTTCTGGCCATGGCCGAAAATCTTGAGATAGAAATTGTCTCAAGCCGGAGGATCGGACGGTTCAGTGAATGGCAGAACTATGTCCGCAGTGTTCAGGACCGGGCTGACGCTTTAATTGTTGTTCTATACCATACCCTGAAAGACGAAAAAGGTGACCCAGTTCATGGTGATGTGGTTCTTAATTGGACAATTACTAATAGTAGAATACCAGATATAGGTTTCTGGTCATGGGCGGTGGAGGGTGGCTTGCTCTGCAGCGAGGCTATCTCCGGGTACCAGCAGGGGCATTATGCTGCGACGGTGGCCGCCTACGTGCTTATGGGGCAGTCGCCCGGGGACTTTCCCGTTGACAAACCGCAGCGCGGTGAACTCTGCATTAATATGGCACGGGCAGAGATGCTGGGCATTGAAGTTCCAGCTGATTTGAAACGTATTGCGACCATTTACAATTCCATAGGATCCGCCAAGGGTTCTGCAAATAAACAATAATGAGAGAAGCATCATTCCTTTCGTTCGACTGGAACTGCATCGTTTCTGTGCCCTTGCCGGATCGAAAGAGGCTATTGTATATGACGCTTGTCTGTTGTCCTGTGGCAAATGGGTTTATGTAATGGAAGCGGCCCTCTGCAAAACTGTTAATATAAAAGACTGCTGTAGTACCAATCAAGGAGAATACATATGGCTGTTTTAGGAACATATCTGGTGGTCAAGTGTGAGCAGTGTGGAAAGAAGTATGGCACTTCTCCGGAAAAACTGAAGAAGAAGAAGGTCACTTTTCCATGCAGGGAGTGCGGCAATATTGTTACTGCCATCCGGCCCGACGAATTAGCCATGCAGCCGGACGAGCCGGCGCAAGTCAGTATGATTCCTGATCGATCCGAAACGGAGACACCAAAATCTCTGTTGAGTATGGGGCTGACAACCAAATTCCTTCTTTTTACTATCTTACCACTTGTGCTTATTTCCATGGCGGTTGTTTTCATCTCCGACAACAGGATGCGAAGTCTGCAGCGCCAGACCATTGATTCCAGTACGGAGGTAGTTAAGAGTATCTCGGAAAACCTTATAGCCCAGATATCTGAAACCGTGGCCCGGCAAACCCGTCAGTATCTTTTCAGCAATGCTGATTTGCGTAAAGAAAACTTTAATCGTGACATCTATTTTAAAAAAGTCGTCCTGCAGAAGATTGGAGTAACGGGATCTACTTCCCTCTATGAAATTGCTGGGGATAAAGGCGCCTGGTTGACCTGGGTTGATGTCGATCCCGGTATGGTTGGAAAAAACATGAAAGCAATGACGGGAGAACTTGGGGAACATTTTCAACAATATTGGGATATCGTAACAGCAGTACAGTCCGGAAATGTATCTCAGGGAGTCTATAAGTGGCCGGATGGTAAAGGGAATCTACGAGATAAATTTGTTGTCTGTACTCCGATTGAAGGTACACCGTTTGTTATTTCCGCCTCGATCTTTATGGATGAGATAACAGCACCACTGGAGAAGATTGAAGAAGAGGGCTATGCTGTTGCCGGAGAAATCCGTTTGACCTTAATGATTATTCTTGGAGGTGGGCTTCTGCTGATTTTTGCGATTCTGCTTATCTATGGCCGTTCATTGACCGGTAAAATTAAACGGCTGGCAGATTGGGCTGATGATATCAGTCTGGGCCGAATGGACTCTAAGCCCTTAAAATTAAACAGCGGTGATGAAATTGGTGAATTGACCGAGGCGATAACCCGTATGCAGGAGAGTATTCGACTGTCCATTGAGCGGCTGTCGAGAAAAAAAAGGTAGTGTTTTTCAGGAATATTGCCGTGATGCGCGGGGCATTGGGACAGCAGTTGTTGTCCTTATGTCCTGCAGTTTTTCACGATATCGGTTGCGAGTGCGACAGACTCCGTAATGGTTTGGTATTTTTTTCAAATTGCTGCACGTTTTGCCGGGAATTGCCATGAAAACAGTGTGTAATATGCCGGCAGATCCCTGATTGTTCGCTTTGGTATGCCTCTTTGTGTTATTCTCGAGCTGAGATGTATGCGATGAATATTGCCGGAGGGACAAAAGGGGGCAAAGTTATGAACCACATTGGCCTTTGCCATCTTTGACTACTGGTTGGTTTCATTTTCGGTGTCTTTCAGCTTGTGACCGGGGGGCTGGTAATCTCCAAAACGGACAAATTCCGTTGTAAGGAAAAACTGTCCGGTACCTGTCGGATCGACACCTGTAATTTCTGCAGCCAGCCAGATCTTTTCTCCCCGTTGCAAATCCAGGATCTCGGGATAGCGCTGTATGTCTATTTCGCTCACCAGAATGATTCCAAAACCGTCCTCTGAAGAGTCGAGTACAATTTCAGCCGTTTTGTCATTCTTGTGCTGTAGTGAGAAAAAGTATGCCGGCCACATTACTTTGAGGCCCGGCAGTTTTTGGGTCTCTTCTTTGAACTCCTGTCTGCTGAGATTTTCTAGTTTGCCAAAGAGCTCTTCCGGGCCTGGCTGCAGAAAGAAAGAGGCACTCTCTGCAGCATTAGGAGTATCGGATATTTCTCCTGCCGGGGAGTCTTTTCCGCCGCTTCTGTCAAAAGTAACTTTCTCTCGTATCTCAAGAGGGGCAGGAGAGGAGCCTTCTTTGTCCCTGAAGAAGACATTGTAGAGTAAGAGTGCAAGAGCAAAGCAGAGAAAAACAGCAAGAGTAATGAGCCAGTCTCTGTTTTTCTTCAGCCATTCCATAGTTATTGCCGGGGCGTGTTATCTGCAGGGGATACATAACGATCTTATCATATTAGCCTTTTTTTAGGGTATATTCAGCAAGCTGTTAATGCAAGAAAAATATAAAGAGAAATCCATGTCCTTCATTCTTGCTGTTTATTCAAGGCATTTCAGATAAAAGATGGGTCCGTCATCTGGATCATGGCAAAGCCTCCCTGGATATTGCGGGTGTTGGTCAGTCCCTGGGCCGCTAGATACACCTGCGCTTCATAGGAACGTGGCCCTGTATCGCATATGAGAAAAAGCGGTTCGTTTTTGGGTATCTCATTCAATTTCTGAGGCAGCTCGTTTTGGGGAATGTTTATCCAGAGTTTGCCATATTTCTCCTTAAAAGGGGCGGCATCCCTGGCACCTCTGGTATCAAGGACTTTTGTTTTACCGAGACGGAACTCTTCTAGGAAATCATAGGCGTCAATAGGGCTGTTGAGGCCGGCCAAGATGTTGTCAAGGGTGTTGCCGACGTTGTTGATTGCGTCCATTGCGGAGGCGTATGGAGGGGCATAGCCTGCTTCAAGAGCACATATGTCGTCAACGGTTACGCCATGTTTTAAGAGAACAGCAACGGCATCTACTCGAGACTTAACTGCATCTCCATGTTTTCCTGCCGCTTCAATACCAATAATTTTTCTGCTTTTTGCATCTGCGATAAGGGAAATATACAACATTTCAGATTCTGGATAAAAATGAGCATGATCTGCTTGAGAGATGACGGCATAGACCGGGTCGAAACCGGTTTCTTTGGCTTGTCTGAAAGTAAGACCTGCTTTTCCTACACCGAGATCAAATACTTTCATACAAAACGTTCCAACTGTTCCATCGAAATGACTGCTGCCACCATTGATATTGGTTGCGATAATCCTGCCCTGTCGATTTGCAAGTGAACCGAGAGCCATGAGCATGTTTTCACCGCTGATGAGATTTCGCAATTCGACGCAATCCCCCCCAGCGTAGATATTCGGATCACTTGATCGCATTCTTCTGTCCACCAGTATTCCTCCGGAGTTGCCTATGGCGAGCCCCGCTTCTGCGGCAAGCAGGGTGTTTGGTCTTACGCCGGTGGCCAGAATGACGATATCCGCACGTATATTTTCTGCTGATGTTTCTACCTCATAGGAATCGGATTCCGGGTTTTCGGTTATTTTATGAACTTTCTGGCTGAGAAGTACATTTACTCCTTTTTTCTCAAGATGTGCTTTGACAACTCTGGCGATACACTTGCCCAGTAAGGTTGGGAGGACCTGGTCTTCCATTTCCACCAGAGTTGTTGCAATGCCCCAGAGATCGGTCATGGCTTCGCAGATCTCAAGACCAATGGCTCCGCCGCCAACAACCACAGCACTGCCAACCCTTCCCTGGCTCATGAGGTTTTTGACCTTTTCAGCCTCATGAAGGTCAGCCAGAGTAAAAACACGGGGCAGAGTGCTGCCTGGAAATGGTGGTTTTGTAGGTGTAGCACCAGTAGCCAGAACGAGTTTGTCATAAGGGAGTTCTTCCTCGGTATTGTCCTGAAGATTTCTGATGGTAACCGTCTGATTTTTGCGGTTGATATTTATCGCCTCTACTTCGGTGCGGACATGAATGCCTTTGCAGTTGGCAAAAAAATCCTTGTCTCTGATGACATGGGCGCTGGTTGAATAGAGGTCTTCGATATCGTTAATGTCTCCGCCGACATAATATGGGATGCCGCAACCGCCATAGGAGATAAGATTGTCCCTGTCAAGCAGGGTGATTTCCGCTTTCGAATCCAGGCGACGAAGGCGACAGGCAACTTTGGGACCTAAGGCGACAGCTCCTATTATGACAACTTTTTTACCCATTTTTTTCCTCTGTAATGATATGTTTTTTTCTCTCATGAGAGAAGCGCAGTTTGAAGAGAACAGGTACTACACAGTGGTGTGCATTTGCACATAATGCAAGTATAGATATACATCAAAGCGGAGTTTAAGGAAAGTGCTTTTCAATCTGGAAAGATAATTTTGGCAATCAGGCGAGGATATTGTCTACGTCAGGACGCTGTCTGATCATGCTGAACCGAGAGGTCTCCCAGGGCGGCGCTACGACCAGCCAGCCAACCGCAAGAAAAGGCTGCCTGCAGATTATAGCCTCCGGTATCACCATTGATGTCGAGCAGTTCACCTGCCAGGTAAAGTCCTTTAATCTTTTTGGATTCCATAGTATGGGGATTGACTTCGTTGACCCGGACTCCTCCTGCTGTGACGATTGCTTCTCGGAGAGGTCTGTATCCGCTGATGTGAAGACGAAAGTCCTTGAGCCAGGTGCGTAGCCGGAGTCGTTCTTCTGACCGAATTTCACCAGCGGTTTTTGCAGCATCAATGGAGCAGAAATGTAATGCGGTTGGGATCATTTGGCGAGGCAGAATGCCGCCAAGGGCGGTGCTGATATTTTCGTGGCATCTTTTTTGGAACTCACGCTGCAGACGGTTGTCGAGCTTCTTTTCGTCCAGAGCGGGTTTGAGGTCGAGCGAGATGGTTACTTCCTGATTGTTATCGAGACTGTCCACAACGAAAAGGCTGTTGGTGAGAATAACAGGTCCGCCTATGCCGAAGCGGGTAAAGCCCACCTCGCCAAAATCGGTCTTTTTACGTTTGGAATTACAGTAGATGCGCACGGCTGTGTTTTTTAGATCAAGGCCGGCAAGACGGTGCACTATCGGGTCATCGACCAGCAAAGGGATAAGAGCCGGTCGCAAAGGAGTAATGGTGTGACCTGCTGATTGGGCGAGGACAAAACCATCTCCGTTTGAACCGGTGGAAGGGTAGGAGGCACCGCCGCAGGCAATCACAACGGCATCGCACCTGAAGGTTGTTCCATGGGAGCGGACACCGACGACTTTTCCAGATGCCATAAGGATTTCCTGGACGGCGCTGGAGCAGCAGAGTTCTACACCCTGCGAATTATTGTATCTGAGAAGGGCATCTACAATGTCCGAGGACTTGCCGCTAGCGGGGAAAACCCGCCCGCCTCTCTCTGTTGTCAGCTCTACCCCAGTTTCTTCAAAAAAAGAAATGAGTTCGGTTGAAAAGAAATGAGAGAAGGGCTGACGAAGAAAGCGACCGCCTCTGTTGAAATTGCTGAGGAAGGTTTCTCGGTCAGCCTGGTTAGTGAGATTACAGCGGCCTTTGCCGCTGATGAGAATTTTTTTCCCCGGATGCGGCATCTTTTCAAGCAGTAGTACTCTCGCTCCGAGAAAACCGGCTTGTCCTGCGGCCATAAGGCCGGCTGCACCGGCACCTATTACTATTACTTTTCTCATAACTCCAATGTGGCTTTATGAAGCAGAAAGAAAAAAGGATTGATGGGGGATTTTTTCATTTTTGGTACCTGGAAACGCTTGGCAGAATTATTTCTGCTGGTATTAATCGAGTGGTGAACATTGTATCAGGATGCTTTAGAGGACATTGAGTGGAGCATTTTACCAGATTCACAGAAAATAGATAGGAGCCATCGCCAGGGAAAAAATAAAGAGTGATATAACAATGAATAGCCGACTCGCATCTTTTCGGAATCATTTGAAAATTGTCAACGAAGAAAACATGATGCAGAGTAGTTGTTTAATACCGGGATATTGCCTCTGGTAATGGTACTGTTTTTTTCTGTGTCTATTTACATTGAGCTTTTGACTTTCGTATATACACCGTCGTATACTTAAGAATAAATACTGTTCTTTGTACATATAGCTGATCTTCTGTTAGAAAATCGTCACTACCTGTAGTTTTCATCTGAAAATTCAGACCGGGAGGAGAAGATATGTCGATCATGAAAAAAATTCTGGTGGTTACCCTTCCCCTTTTCCTTCTCTTTGGTCTTGTAAGTATGCTGTTGAGCATCCGGGCTCTCAACAAGCAGGGTAGGGGCAGTCTCGAGGCCATCGAGACAGTGATGAGTGCGAGCAAAGATGAGAAACTGCAGGACCTGGTGCGGAATGCCTTCGAGATAATGGCGAGCAGGCAGCAGGCTGCAAATGATCCTGAAATAATAGCCAGAGAGTATGAGGAGCAGCTCCAGTCTGTTGTCAATCTGGCCTTTTCAGCCCTTGAGGTGCTGTACCAGCGAACTGATATCGACGAAGTAGAAAAGCAACAGCTCGCCATTGAGATGGTTTCCTCCATGCGGTATCAGGGTGAGAATTATATCTGGATCAACGATATGGAACCGCGGATGGTGATGCATCCTGTCAATCCTGCTTTGAACGGACGGGACCTTAGGGATTTTGCAGATCCGAATGGAAAAAAGCTCTTTGTCGAAATGGTTGAAATCTGTTCAGCTCAAGGAGAAGGTTTTGTTGATTATTACTGGCCAAAACCTGGTGAAAAAGAGGCGGTGGCGAAACTCTCCTATGTAAAGGTGTTCGAGCCATGGCAATGGGTTTTGGGTACAGGGGTCTATCTGGAGACAGCTGAAGCCCGCTTCAAGGAAGACGCGAGAAAGCAGATTGCCAATTTACGGTTCGGTCCTGCTGGAGAGGACTATTTCTTTATCCTTGACACCGATGTCAATATTATCATGCATCCCATCAATCCGGCTCTGGATGGAAAAAACATGAACAATTTCAAGGATCCCAAGGGAAATATGCTCTTTGTCGATATGGTGCGTGTCGCGCAGGATAAAGGAGAAGGCTTTGTGGAGTACTACTGGCCCAAGCCTGGTGAGGAAGAGCCGATTTTGAAGCTCTCTTTTGTTAAACTGTTTGAAGAATGGGGCTGGATTGTCGGTACAGGAATCTATCTTGATGATATAGATAAAGCAATGGCTCTGCAGAGACAGTCCTTTACCGAAACGGCAGCAGAACAGCGGATCTGGATAGTCATTATCAGCGCTGTGATGATTGTTCTGGCGGGAATTGTCATCGCACTCATCATGAGAAAACTGGTAGCTCCAATCACCACAGCGGCTGCAATGCTGCAGGATATCGCTCAGGGAGAAGGGGATCTGACCAAAAGGCTTATCGTTTCCACCAGAGATGAGCTTGCTGAGATGGCGAAATGGTTTAATGTCTTTGTGGAGAAGCTCCAGGGTATTATCCGCGGGATGGCACAAGACTCTGAAGAAATGCAGATATCGGCCCGCTCTTTGAGTGCGATTTCCAGCGAGATGACCAGAGGTTCTGCCGACACCTCGGAAAAAGCCGGCAGTGTCGCGGCGGCGATGGAGCAAATGTCTGCCAACATGGTCAATGTTTCTCGGTCCATGGAGGAGACGGCAGCAGGGGTCGATGTGGTGGCGGCGGCGGTTGAAGAGATGACCTCGACCATCAATGAAATTGCAGAAACCTCGGAAAAAGCCAGGTTCATAACAGATAATGCGGTGAAACAGGCGGCTGAGTCTTCTGAACGGGTTGATGAGTTAGGTGTTGCGGCGCAGGAAATCAGCAAAGTGCTTGAGACGATATCAGACATCTCAGATCAGGTTGATCTGCTGGCTCTTAACGCCACAATTGAGGCGGCTCGAGCAGGAGAGGCAGGCAAAGGGTTTGCCGTTGTGGCCGGCGAAATCAAGGAACTTGCCAAGCAGACTGCCGAGGCGGCGGATGAAATTAAAGATAGAATTGAAAGAATCCAGAAAAATACCGAGGCGGCAGTGATTCAGATTCGTTCAATCAGCAATATTGTTGGAGAAAATAGTGAAATTGTCAATAATATTGCCACGGCGGTGGAAGAACAATCTGCTACTGCCGGCGAAATTTCCAAAAGCGTAGCCACAATTTCCCAAGGTATACAAGAGGTAAATATCAATGTTGCTGAAAGTTCGAGTGTCTCTCAGGATGTTGCCCGGGAAATAGCAGAAGTGAATGAGGCCGCCTCCACCATGAGCACCAACTCGACCGAGGTCAGCGGCAATGCCGACAGGTTGAGCAAGCTGGCAGACCGCCTTGCCGGACTGGTTTCCACATTTAAGATATAGGTATTCATCTCGAAAAAAAATCGTTTTTTCCACATACCATTTATAGAACATCTATGCTATTGTAGCAGCTTTAGTCAGGCAGGTTTGCCTGTAAATCAACATAACAGACGCCGATATGGCGGAAGGAGTTTTCATGTCTGTAGCACAGGAAGGAAATACGGTTAAAATTCATTATAAAGGAACCTTGGACAACGGATCCGTTTTTGATACATCAGAGGGGCGGGAACCTCTTGAGTTTACTCTTGGAAGTGGTCAGGTTATTGCCGGATTTGACGAAGCGGTATCAGGTATGGCAGTCGGAGAAAAGAAGAGTGTAAAAATTCCGGTGGAAAAAGCGTATGGCCCCAGGAATGAAGAACTGGTAATTGCAGCTCCTAAGGAGCACGTCCCTCCCGACATCAATCCGGAGATTGGTCAGAAACTGCAGATGGGGGGGCCTAATGGAGAGCTGGTTGTCGTCACTGTTGTGGAAATCACTGACACCCATATAAAACTGGATGCCAATCCTCCTCTTGCAGGAGAAGATCTGAATTTCGACATTGAGCTTGTCGAAGTAGCTTGAACCGGGGCTAGAATTCATCCGGATCGTTGCTGGTGGTCTGGCTATACGGCTGGATGAGCCCAGTAAAGCTGATGATTATATCCGGTAAGAATACCTGGTATTTCCAAGGTGTTCCCTGGTGAAGGGCCTGTTTGACCCTCCGGTTGAAAGCTGGAGGGTTTTTTGAGTATCAGAGGAAGAAAAATATGGATGCCTCAGTTCATCAATTTATCGTAAAAAACCAGAAAATGTTTGTGGAAGAACTTGTTGAATGGTTGACAATCCCCAGCATCAGCACACTTCCTGAACATGCCGATGATGTGCGTCGTGCCGCTCAATGGGCGAAGAAAAAGCTTGATAAGATAGGCTTTCCAGTGGTCGAGCTGATTAGCGGAGAAGGCCATCCACTGGTTTATGGTGAATGGATTGGTCTGGAGGGGCAGCCGACCCTTCTAATCTATGGGCATTATGATGTTCAGCCTGTTGATCCTTTGACTGAATGGCAAAGTGAACCGTTTAGCCCGCGTGTTGACGGCGATTCACTCTATGCAAGGGGAGCCAGTGATGACAAGGGACAAGTCATGATTGTTCTCTCTGCTCTGGAGTCTCTGGTCAGGGGGGGAGAGGGACTGCCGCTCAATATAAAAATTCTGCTGGAAGGAGAAGAAGAATCAGGCGGCGCGTTTGTTGAGAAATACGTTTGTCAAAATAGTGAGAGGCTCCGGGCGGATGCTGCTCTAATTTGCGATACGCATATGATTTCCAGAACCCAGCCTT
>JAZBNU010000121.1:0-6665 GCA_036350815.1 Desulfopila sp. | reverse complement strand
CTACGGCGGAACGGTGAATACCGACAATACCGTGCGCATGGCAGCTGAGCAGACCGGCGAAAACACCATGCTGGCCAATATTATTCGAATGGTTCGAGAGGCGCAGGGTTCTAAAGCGCCGATTGCCAGGATTGCCGATAAGGTGAGCTATTATTTTGTTCCGGTGGTTATTGTCATCGCTATTCTTACGGGTCTTACCTGGTTCTACCTGGGCGGGGTAGGGTTTCCCCAATCACTGCGGTTTTTTATTGCCGTGCTGGTTATTGCCTGTCCCTGCGCCATGGGGCTTGCGACACCCATATCCATCATGGTTGGAACCGGTCGGGCGGCGCAGCTCGGCATCCTGGTGAAAAATGGTGAAACCCTCGAGAAACTCGAAAAAGTCGATACCGTAATATTTGATAAAACAGGCACCATTACCAGTGGATCGCCGCAAGTGGTTGATTTTAAAAATTTCTCAGATTACAGCGAAACGGAAATACTACAGTATGCCGGTTCGGCGGAACAGTCCTCCGAACACCCATTGGCCGAGGCGGTGGTTGCCTTTGCCCAAAAGAATGAAGTACAGTTTGTGCAGCATGAGGAATTTTCCCCGTATCCAGGTAAAGGCATTACAGCAGTTTTTGCGGGTGTGGCTATCCATATAGGTAACCGCGACTTTATGGACGACAAGGATATTGCAGTTGAAAAGATAGCTTCTCAAGCCGATCAGTTCTCTGATGAAGGCAAAACGGTGCTGTATATGGCTGTAGATAAGAGATGCAGTGCTGTTTTTGCCATTGCCGATACCCTCAAGCCTGAAGCAGCAGCGGTTGTAACCGCTCTGCGGAAGAGGGGCAAAGAGGTTGTTATGCTCACAGGAGATAACAAAAAAACGGCAGAGGCAATTGCACAAAAAGCTGGGATCAGCATCGTGTTTGCCGAAGTGATGCCCGACAAAAAGGCATCAATAGCGGAAGAGTACCAGCAGAAGGGGAGATGTGTCGCCATGGTAGGGGACGGTATCAATGATGCCCCCGCTCTTGCCCAGGCTGATGTCGGTATTGCCATGGGAACAGGAATAGATATAGCCATAGAATCAGGTGATGTGGTACTGATGAAAGGCAATCTCGATGGTGTTGGCAGTGCCATCCAGCTTTCCCGCGAAGTAATGAAGAATATTCGGCAGAATCTATTCTGGGCATTCGGATATAATGTGTTGGGGATTCCTGTTGCTGCGGGACTGCTTTACGCTTTCGGAGGCCCCGCACTTAATCCGATGTTTGCGGGTGCGGCAATGGCTCTAAGTTCCGTATCTGTTGTCACTAACGCTTTGCGTTTGCGATTATTTGCCGGGTGAAAAAAGAATAGAGCAGATCATTTTGACAGCTTCACAGCACAACCCCTTTTTTTCTTGACTTTTACCCTGTTAATTAGCTATATATTCCAACCTAAATGAATGGGTATTCATTAACTGCCGAGCAGTGGTTGCTTTCAGCGAACTTTCTGAGTAACGGAAAGGTGATAGCCGAGTAACCTGCACCGGAAAACCCAGGGTAAGCTGCTGCGGTACAATCTTTTTAAATATAAAAATCGAAGAGGAATCCTATGTCAAAATTAGTTGCACCACATGGTGGAAAAGGTCTGGTATGTGCCCTGCTTGAAGGCGCTGAGCGTGATGCTGAACTTGCAAAAGCAAAAGGTCTGAAGCAAATTGAAATTTCTGCTCGCGCAAAAGGCGACCTGATCATGATGGGAATTGGTGGTTTTTCCCCTCTTACCGGTTTCATGACCAAAGCTGACTGGAAAGGCGTGTGTGAAAACTTTCAGATGGCTGATGGAACCTTCTGGCCTGTGCCCATCACCCTTGATGTTTCCGCTGCTGATGCCGCTGAAATCAAAGAAGGCGACGAGGTTGCTCTGGTTCGTAATGGTGAGACCTACGCCACCATGAAGGTCACCGAAAAATTCGAGATGACCGAGGAAAATAAGAAGTGGGAATGTGAAAAAGTTTTCATGGGTGAAGGCGAAGAGTCTGTAGACGGAAATTTCTGGAAGATCGCTCCTGAAGATCATCCCGGCGTTATCATGGTTATGGCTCAGAAAGAAGTCAACATCGCCGGTCCTGTGAAAGTTCTCTCCGAGGGTGAGTATCCGAAAGAGTATCCAGGCGTGTATCTGCGTCCTGCACAGGTTCGTGCAATGTTCGACGAGCGTGGATGGGCCAACGTTGCCGCACTGCAGCTGCGTAACCCGATGCACCGTTCACACGAATACCTGGCCAAGATCGCAGTTGAGGTATGTGACGGCGTTCTGATCCACTCTCTTATCGGTAACCTCAAGCCTGGTGACATTCCTGCGCCTGTTCGTATCAAGGCTATTGACATTCTCATCGAGAACTACTTTGTCAAAGAGAACGTTTTCTCCGCAGGATATCCCCTGGATATGCGTTATGCCGGACCGCGTGAAGGACTGCTTCATGCCACCTTCCGTCAGAACTACGGCGTTAACAACATGCTGATTGGCCGCGACCATGCAGGTGTTGGCGACTTCTACGGTCTGTTCGAAGCTCAGGACATTTTCGATCGTATTCCTGAGACCGGCGATCCTGCAAAAGATCTGCTCTGCAAGCCGATGAAGATTGACTGGACCTTCTACTGCCATAAGTGTGACGGTATGGCTTCTCTGCGTACCTGTAACCACGACAAAGAGTCCCGCGTTATCCTTTCCGGAACCAAGCTCCGTAAAGCTCTTTCCGAAGGTGCCGAGATCGTTGACCACTTTGGACGTGACGAGGTATTGGATCATCTGAGAAAATACTACGAAGGCCTTACCGAGAAAGTTGAAGTCAAAATGCAGGGTGCCGCTTCCGGTGATTCCATGTAATTGAGACTGTAAGCTCGTATCTCTTAAGGAGATATCGCCCATCCGGGTGATATCTCCTTTTTTTTGTTCAATACATTCTGTCTGGGGTTCTTTTGACAATACTTTGACGGTGCGCTGCATCTGAAAAAAAGGTAAAAGTATTTTACTATGCCGGATACAGCCAAAAAACAATGAGCGGAGAAAAGTACTAATGAATGAACTGACGGTGGGACTTGGAGAACGATCGTATCCTATTCATATCGATGACGGGTGTCTGCAGCATATAGGAAAGGATCTGAGCGAACGGGCTATTGCAAATCGATACTGTATAATAGCAGACGACAGAGTCGCAGCACTCTATGGAAATACGATTTTAGAGAGTTTGTCCGGCAGTGGAATCGCTGCGGATCTTCTTACTTTTCCTGAAGGTGAAGCAAGCAAATCGTTGACCACTTTTGCTGAGCTTTGCAGCAAGGTTGCCGGGAAGGGATATGACAGACGTGATGGAATTATCGCGCTCGGAGGAGGTGTCAGCGGCGACCTGGCCGGATTTGTTGCCTCCTGCTATATGCGGGGCGTTCCTTTTGTGCAGATTCCGACAACCCTTCTTGCCCAGGTCGACAGCTCTGTAGGCGGAAAGACCGGAGTCGATATCGAAGAAGGCAAAAACCTTGTGGGTACTTTTTATCAGCCCCGGGCCGTGTATATCGATCCAGGCGTATTGGAGACACTGCCTGCAGATCAATTTATTGGTGGAATTGCCGAAGTTATAAAATACGGTGTTATCCGTGATCGTGACTTTTTCAATTATCTTCGCCGTGAACGTACCGCAGTTTTGGCCTTGAACCGGGAGGTGATTACAAAAATAATCTTGACCTCCTGCACCATAAAGGCAGATGTTGTCGCAGAAGACGAAAAAGAATCCAATATACGGCGAATTCTCAACTACGGGCATACCATCGGTCATGCTGTTGAAGCGGCGTCAAACTTTTCCATTATTCATGGCAAAGCTGTCGCCATTGGTATGGTTGCCGCTGTTCGCATTGCCGTTGCCAAAGGATTATGCAGTGAGACGGTACACCAGGAGATTGTCTCTCTTCTGGAAGAGTATGAGTTGCCAACCGAAATTCCGGCGCAACTGAGCAGAGAGCAGATAAAAAACTACATTCTGCGGGATAAGAAAATTGTTTCCGGCAAGGTCGCCTATGTCCTGCCGCTCTGCCTTGGCGAAGTGACCATCACCGATGAGGTTGACTCATCCATCATTGATATGGTCCTCCATTAATATTGGATTACCGTCGATCCGGGCCATTGCTGTTGGGCTACGCTGCGCTTAGCACCAACCTACAAATCGATGTTGGTGGATCTTTCTGGCAGGGATGCGGCTTTGGTGAAGTAGAGGGAGTTTGGTTTTCTCTTTTGCCAGTATCGTTGAAATTGATGTGTAATCATTTCCATTCTGGCATCAATTGTGCTTTGTGATGCATTATCTTTCCTGTGTGAGCGTGTCGGGTGAAGACATGACTCTATATCACTGGATTTTTGTGGTTTCAGATGAATCAAAACCGTGTCGGACCCCATGGCTTGATTCTTTGCGGCGCAGGGTTTGGCGGGCTTCCTCGATATCGATATTAAGCGAACGGGCCATTTCGGCAACATCATAACATGGGTTTCCGTCGGCGGTGCAGCCGACTGTTTTAAGATCCGGAAACTGTTTTACGGTGGCATACATTGATGCGGAAAGGAGCACCTCTTTGATCTCTTCGGGCCCAAAGAGAAGAAGCCATTCAACTGCATCGGACCAAATTTTTGCGTCTACGGTGGGATGTCTCACCACATACAGAGCAGTGTCCACTTTCCAGCTGTCCTTGAAAATCTGGCTTTCGCTGCGGTCTCTGCAATTTTTATCTTTTTCCATGGTCTTGACTATATTATACTTTACAGGTAATTGAAGAGTTGATGGACTCGTAAAAAACTCGATCTACGCCGTTTTAGATACTACGCCTAGATTGATACGCTTTTTTTCAGAGCCCATCCCGGTGCCTTCAATGACTTTTTACGAGATTATCAAGAGTTGTTGTTGACAGAAGTTTCATTGCTACTATTGCCACCCTGAAACAATACCATGTTTGCAGGTTAAGGCTATGACATTTTAAGAGGAGAGCGAACATGAACAGATTTGGCGGTGGTGTTTTTCTCGAAAATATTGAATGGTTTGATGAAAGCGGCAAAGAACTGGTGCATCGCCTGCCAGAAACTGGTTCAGGCGAAATAAAATTCGGAGCGCAGCTGACAATCCGGGAAAGCCAGGCTGGTGTTCTGTTCTATAAAGGAAAGGCATGTGACGGATTCGGACCCGGACGGCACACTCTTAAAACCGGCAACCTTCCAATAGTGACCAAAATACTCTCTATTCCCTGGAGAGGCGACAGCCCCCTGCGAGCTGAGGTGTATATCGTCAACATGAAATATTTCACCAATCTGAAGTGGGGGACGCGAAACCCGATAGCTTTTCGCGACTCCGAACTGGGACTGGTGCGTCTTCGAGCCCATGGCATCTTTAATATTCAAATTGTCCAGCCGGTGCTTTTTATCAACTCCATGGTCGGTACCATGGGAAAATTTACCACTGAGGATATATCGACATATCTGAAACGAATTATTGTATCACGCCTCAATGACTATCTTGGAGAGACTCTTGATACTATTCTCAACCTGCCTGGAAAATTTGAAGAACTTTCCATGCAGCTGCAAAAGAGGTTGATCAGCGATTTTTCCGATTTTGGTCTGCGGCTCAGCCATCTCTATATAACATCAATTACTCCACCAGAAGAGGTGCAGAAGGCAATAGATGATAAAGGGCGCCTCAATGTGATTGACGATATGGAAAAATTCATGAAGATGAAAGCTGCCATGGCTATGGAAAAGGCAGCTACTGCCCAGGGAGAAGCAGGGGCTGGCATGGGCATGGGCATGGGACTCATGATGCCTGCCATGTTTTCCCAGGCTTTTGGCGCACAGCAGAGTCCGCCTGCGGCTCTGGAAAGAAGCAGCTGCCCTGACTGCAATCAACCTGTATCCGCGGATGCGAGGTTTTGTCCCTATTGCGGCCATCAGCAGGTTATTACACACCGTTGTGCAAAATGTCACAAAAATTTACCTGCTAATGCGCTGTTCTGCTCAAAATGCGGTGAACCTGCCGATGCTAAACCGCAGCCCGCCAATTGTCCTGAATGTTTGGCGGTAAATCTTCCTGGAGCAATGTTCTGCAACCAATGCGGCAGTAAAATATCCTGAGCAGTACCATGGAACTCAGTTATATACAGAGCTGTCCTTCATGCGGCGCCCCGGTGGAAGTTGCGGAAGCCGATAAACTTGTCCTGTGCCGCTATTGCGACAACCAAAACTATCTGGTGTCCTCCGGGCCGCTTCGCTTTGTGCTGCCCGACGTGATACCCGGCAGTATTGCTGAAGAGCGGATTCTATATATACCCTATCTCAGGTTCAAAGGCCATATATACTCCTGCCTCGGGGCATCGCTGCAGCATAAGATCGTGGATACCACACAGCTGGGCTATAACAGCACTGTCTTGCCGGCTTCTCTAGGACTTCGACCGCAGGCCATGCAGATCCGGCTGGCAGGGGCGGATTATCGAGGACGGTTTGTCAGGCTGACTGAACAGGTACGGCATATCTTTGCGAAAGCGGCAAAATTGACACAGGCATTTCAGGAATCACAGGAATCTCTGTATCACCGGTCATTTATCGGAGAGACCATCAGCTATATTTATCTGCCCACGTATATTGACGAAGGGCGCCTG
>JAZBNU010000120.1:0-3968 GCA_036350815.1 Desulfopila sp. | reverse complement strand
TCTGGTACAAGCCATGCCGCAGTGGTTGAAGAGCGTGAGGAGTTGCGTTGGCCTGCTGATCTTTATCTTGAAGGAAGTGACCAGCATCGAGGCTGGTTCCAAAGCTCTTTGCTGGCATCCGTGGGAACCCGTGGCCGAGCACCTTTTGATGGTGTCCTGACACATGGCTATGTGGTGGATGGACAGGGAAAGAAAATGTCAAAGTCCATAGGAAACGTTGTTGCTCCTCAAGAGGTTATCGACCAGTATGGTGCCGAGATACTGCGCCTCTGGGTTGCCAGTGAGGACTATCGCGATGATGTAAAGGTTTCCGATGAAATTCTCCGTCAGGTCTCTGATGCCTACCGCAAGATACGCAATACCATACGATATATGCTTGGGAATCTTAGTGACTTTGACCCGAATAATCACCGGGTCGACGCAGTAGATTTGCCGGAACTTGACCGTTGGGCGCTGAAGCGGTTTTATGAGCTGAACAGCAAGGTCACCAGGGCCTATGAGAAATACGAATTTCATTCCATTTACCACAATCTCAATTATTTCTGTGGTACGACAATGAGCTCGTTTTATCTCGATATCATAAAAGACCGTCTTTATACCGCCGGAACCGACTCCAGGCTACGTCGGGCGGCCCAGACCGTTCTCCATGACATTCTCGACGGAATGCTCAAATTGATGGCTCCGGTCCTGAGTTTTACCGCGGCGGAGACGTGGGAGCATTTTCGCAACCTGGACGAGAAGGCTCCATTGACGGAGTCTATCTTTTTCACAGAGTTCGTAGCTTCAGAAGAGGATCCAAGCGGAAATAATTTTGATAAAAAGTGGAACAGACTTATCGCCATCCGTGCAGAAATAACCAAAGCTCTGGAGATTGCCAGAAGAGAGAAAGTGATAGGCCATCCTCTGGAAGCTGAAGTTCTGATTAAGGCGGACAGCGAGCTGCTTGCGTTTCTTGAAAAAGAATGGCGTACCATGCAGGAAATTTCCATTGTTTCAGCCCTGAAGAAAACAGATGAAATAGTGCAGGATTCTCTGGTCAAGCCATTTGTCAGTGAAGAAGTTGCAGGGTTGACAGTTATGATACGACCGGCCGCCGGAGAAAAATGCGAACGGTGTTGGATACGCTGCACCACTGTGGGGACCAGTAAGGAGCATCCACTGATATGCGATCGCTGCAGCCAAGTACTGGCGACTATGCAGTTAGATGAGTAATACAACGCTGTGCTGTATTTTCTTATAATAGCGATAGTCGTGGCGCTGGATCAGCTGACTAAAATGCTGATTGTCGAAAACTTTACGCTTTTTCAGTCGGTTGTAGTCATACCGGGTTTTTTCAACCTCACCTATGTGACGAATCCAGGTGCTGCTTTCAGTCTGTTGGCTGGTGCAGATTCCTGGTGGCGTCATCCCTTTTTTTTACTGGTCGGCGGTGTGGCTCTGCTGGTGTTGACTGTTATGTATTTTCATCTCCGACACAAGACACCTTACCAGGCCCTTGCTCTAGCACTTATTGCTGGTGGCGCCCTGGGGAACCTTATAGACAGATTCCGTCTGGGCGCTGTAATTGATTTTATTGATATTCATTGGTCCAACTATCACTGGCCTGCTTTTAATGTTGCCGATTCGTCTATTTGTGTCGGTGTGGGTCTTTTTTTGTTTTTCAGTTTTTTCGAAAAAGAGAAAAACGTTTAATTCAGAGGTGAACAGATGAAAATTGCAGTTCTTTTTCCCGGACAGGGATCACAATATCTCGGTATGGGGCGTGAATTCATAGATTCTTCCGCCGAGTGTCGGGCAATAATGGAGACAGGCGAAAGAGTGAGCGGTGTTCCTTTGGGTGAGCTCTGCAGTAACGGTCCCATGGAAGAATTAACTCGTGCAGAACATTTACAGCCGGCAATTACCACAATAAATCTGATGTGCTGGCATATGCTGAAAAACGAGCTTACAGGCAGGGCAGCAGTAGATATCGTAGCCGGACATAGTCTTGGTGAGTACTCTGCTCTTTGTGCTGCTGGAGTGATTTCTGTGGAAGATACCATAAAACTGACAGCCAAGCGCGGTGCTTTGATGGGCCGTGAAGGGAGAATACGACCGGGCGGAATGCGAGCAGTCCTCGGTCTGACGATCGAACAGGTCGAAGCTCACCTTGAAAGCTGCAAAGTTACAGAGAGTGTCACTGCGGCGAACTATAATACTCCGGAACAGATTGTCGTCTCTGGCGATATCGCAGCGCTCGATCTGGTCTGTCAGGCCATGGAGGTGGCTGGGGGAAAGGTTATTCCGCTGAATGTCAGTGTTGCCAATCATAGCCCTCTGGTGGCCGGTGCAGTTCCTGATTTTGCTGAATTTATGGAAGAGGTATCTTTTTCCAAACCAAATATTCCTGTGTATTTCAATCTTACCGCCGCAGAGGAAAACGATGTTGCTGTGATAAAAACACTGATGGCAAACCAGATAGTGTCGCGTGTACGGTGGTATGAGTCAATCATGCGGATGCTCAATAACGAAGTTGATACGTTTATTGAAGTCGGGCCTAAGGCTGTTCTCAAAGGTTTGCTGCGTAAAATCGTTCCCAAAGACAAAAAGATACTTTCCCTGCAGTTCGATACGCCTGAAGGACTTGAGCAGTGTGTTGAAAACCTTTTTTGACAAGAGGTGTACTTCGAAGGCATCAAAAGCTTAGGAGTTCTGTTCTGCCGTGTTCCGTCGTTTCCTGGACCGTCTGTGCTGTCTAAAATAAAATGCTTATAGATAGAAAAGAAGGATATGCGTAATTTTTTCGCTGGACAAATGCATATATGGGATTCCACCATCCAGGGCATGAGCGGAGGATGATATGATACTTGAAAAATGTATACAACAGATAAAAAGCGGGAAAAACATCGATTTCGATATGGCCTTTGAGTTGGCTGTCAAAACCCCTTCTGCCGATTTGTTTGAGGCGGCCGACCACATACGTAAACATCTGCACGGCAATACCTTTGATCTGTGCTCGATTATAAATGCCAAATCAGGGAAATGTTCTGAAGACTGCCGCTTTTGTGCCCAGTCTTCCCATTATGATGTAGATATTGATTCTTACGATATCATTGACAGTGATGAAGCTTTGCTGCAGGCTGTTGACAATGACAGGAATGGTGTGGAACGATTTTCCCTTGTTACCGCCGGGAGAACGGCAACTTTTGATGAGTTGCAGAAATATGGAATTATCTACAGACAGCTTCGCGATGCCACAGGAATGGAGTTCTGCGCCTCCATGGGGATGCTGAGTGCGGAAAAAGCCAGGTTGCTGAAATCGTTTGGAGTCACCAGATATCATTGCAATCTTGAAGCCAGCAGGAGTTTTTTCCCTCAGGTATGCACGTCTCACACCTGGGAAGAAAAGGTGGAGACCATTAAAATTGCCGCTGAGGCAGGACTGGAGGTCTGTTCCGGGGGGATTATCGGAATGGGTGAGACCCTTGAACAGCGGCTCGAACTTGCCTTTGAGTTGCGGGAACTTGAAGTGCTTTCTATTCCTATGAACGTATTGACGCCTATTGCCGACACTCCTTTTGAGCATTTGGAACCGCTGCCGATTGCCGACATTCTCACCTGTATTGCTGTATTTCGGTTCATAAATCCGCATGCAGTGGTGCGGCTTGCCGGTGGGCGCACTCAGTTGGGAGATGACCAGTATCAATGTTTCAAGGTTGGGGCAAACGGAGCAATTGTTGGAAATTACCTTACCACTTTGGGCAATAATCTCGAACAGGATCTGCAGAACATTAGTGAATGCGGTTTTGTTCTGAAGGGTAAAAGGAATGGATAGAATCCTTGAGTTTGATCAAAAACATCTCTGGCATCCGTATACCTCAATTGAGGCTCCTCTTCCGGTATATGAGGTCGTATCTGCCGATGGAGTGCGCCTCAGGCTGCGGGACGGTCGGGAAATAATTGATGGAATGTCCTCCTGGTGGGCTGTA
>JAZBNU010000119.1:0-4274 GCA_036350815.1 Desulfopila sp. | reverse complement strand
TATGAAGCTGGAATAATAATACTTAAGATAATGAGAATACAATAGCGGAGCTTCTTGGGGAGACTGGAAAGCGGATAATCGCGGTTGACGCAGAAACCCCGGTTAATACTCTTCGAGATGAAACCCATGCTGCTGGAGTAATGCGGCAGTAACCCCAATTGTTCCATTGACGGCACAGGAGGGACTGCCTGATTTGAGAATGATGCTCTGGATATTTTGCGCCTGTGCTATTGCCAGAACCTGGTGGGCGCCTGAAAGAAATTGA
Organism: Desulfopila sp.; assembly: GCA_036350815.1. Classification (GTDB taxonomy): domain Bacteria; phylum Desulfobacterota; class Desulfobulbia; order Desulfobulbales; family Desulfocapsaceae; genus Desulfopila_A. The sequence continues at coordinate 4,009 of JAZBNU010000119.1, read as the reverse complement.
GCGCTGAAGTCGGCACCGCTTTTACTTAATACCCGGGCCGAGCCGTCGAGAACATCATGGCCGTTACCTCCTCTGATGTCAGCCGCTTCTCTGGGAGTGGGGAGACCACCAAGCTGTTCGGGGCAGACAGGGATCCACAGGGAGTTCTTCAGGCGGCTGCAGCAGGCAGTGTTTTTTTTCAGCTTGCCGTCGTAACGGGTGCAAAGTCCCATGAGACAGGCGCTTACGATATATGGGTGAGAAAGATCAGTCATAATGTGTTTTTCCTCTGAGAAGAGATCCATGGGGCTTCAGCAGTATTGCAGCAGTGTCAGATGATACTAGAGTTTGCCGTTTGAAATAAAGCCAGGTTATATGAAAAAGAAGCCAAAAGAAACCCTTTCGCCCCTGCAGCAGAGAAGACTGCTGAGAATAGTGATAGTGCTTATCTGTCTGGGGTTTTTGTGGATTATCTTTGCTCCGAATATGGGGCTTGTACCTTTAAAAAAAGAACTCAATCGTCTTGAGGCGCTGGAGAGACAGAAAATAGAACTCGAAGCAGAGATCTCTGCTTTACGTCAGGAGATTGAGCGCATTGAGCACGATGTTGAATATTTTGAGCGTTTAGCCAGGGAGAAGCATGGCCTTCTCAGAAAAAACGAAATGATTTTTGACTTCGATAAAAACAGAGAAGGTACTGATTAAGTGCTCTGGAATTGTAAAAAGAGCCTGACCGGCTCTCTCTTCTCTATCCTCAGGAAAATCCTCCGCGTGGACGGCACCCCGGCTGAGCGGTTGCCTTGGAAGCCATGGTAATCCCAGGGGCGGATATTAGTTTACGTGTTTTTGTGCTGCCGCATTTTTTGCAGGGTACATCTTTATCTGCGTTAAGCGATAACAGAGACTCAAAGATTTCGCCGCATGACTCACATTTAAATTCATAAAGAGGCATTTTCCCTCCATTGCTCTAGAAATTGATGTTGCCTGGTTTCTTGCGGAGGAAATTAAACACTATTCCGCGAGAAGGGAAGCCAATATATCGCAGTTTCGACATTTTTCAGTCTTTTCTTCGCTGGTCAGCCCCTCTACCTCTTCGCATTTTGTTCCGCTCAGGAACCAGCAGAGATGACCGCTCTGGAACTCCCACGCCGGGCATTCGAGCTTCAAGTCGCACTGCTTTTTTTCCCAACAGGGTGTCAGGGTTTTGTGACGGGTCCGCTGTTTGCAGAGAAGAAAGAACATCTGGCGTTCAATGTGGGGAGGAATCTTTCGCCAGCCCTGTTCATAGCTGTGAACTGTTTTGAGTGCCATTCCGAGCAGTTCTGCTAGCTGCTTCTGGGTCTTGCCAAGTTTTTTCCGGGAAACTGCAAACTCGCTTTTATTCAAAACCTTCCTCCTGAAGCCATGCATTGTGGTAAAGAACTTCGATGAGGTCTTTGTCACAATAATGAGCATTTGTTATTTAATGAGGCGCGGCAATGGAGGGAGAAAATATTTTTCCCAGGAAGCCCGTTCCCCTCTTAGTACCTTTGTAGTATACCACAAAAGTAAAATAATACACCTTAAAAAATATTGATGAGTCATTTTTTATGCATTTATATTGAATACTTATTTCGCTCCGAATGTGCTACATTGTGACAATTCTATCCCACTGTGTAGGATATATGAGTAAAAAAAATTGGTGAAGATACACACTACATTGTGTCATTTGAGGAAGATAGCGTAAATATCAAAAAAACTAATATATTGTGCATATGATAGCAAAGGAAAGGTTAAGTGAACTGGGAAGTCTCTCCCGGGCCGTGTATATCTGGAGAGTGATATGAGGACCTCTATGAAAAAAATATGATCACATAGGAAAAAATGGGTATGATACGGGAATCTTTTTTCTAGGGGACAGGAGCAAGCAGATGAGTTCGAATAAATATACACTACTCAGACAGGTCCATTCTTTTCTGTCGTACCATAAGCTGCTGGGAATAGAACAGTATCCGGCAGCAGACACCTTGACTGCTTTTCTGCGTCACACGAAAACACCTCCGCCTCTTCCGTCACTGGAAAAGCAGACTCCCTTGGTGAGCTCTTCTCCTGCGATGATTCAGAAGGAGCACACAGAGGCTGGCAGTACCATATTGGAAGTTGAAGAAGAAGTTCGAAATTGCCGCAGTTGTGACCTGATACGCAATAGAGTTCTTCCTGTTCCCGGAAAAGGCGGATCAAATCCAAGGCTCTTTGTGGTAGGAGGATGGCTGACTCAGGAAAAAGAAGGCTTTGAAGAAGATGGTGTGTTTGGGACGGCTGAGGATCAGATGCTTGAGCGGATGCTTACTGCAATTCATCTCGATAGAAATGATGCCTTCATAACGAATGTGATAAAGTGCGGCATCAGTCAGACAGTTCAGCCTAAAGCAGAAAATATTCATTCGTGCTTCTCGTACCTCGAAAGACAGATTGCAGCACTCTCGCCGGAAATACTCTGCGCCATGGGCATCACAGCTGCACGGGCTTTATTGCAGATTACCCAGCCGTTGTCACAATTACGAGGACAGCTGCATCAATACGTTCAAGGGCAGAGCACAATTCCTCTTGTTGTGACCTATCACCCAACTTTTCTTTTACAGAATCCCGAGATGAAAACAGCTACGTGGGCCGATCTGCAGCTCATAATGAAATATCTGCAGGGCAAAAAGAAGACACAGTCCTGATGCAGGTTCGGTTTTTTCCTGTTTGTCCATTATTATTATATCAAACTAGCGAAGGGCAATAATGTCGCGTCTTCCTAGATTGGCCAGAAAAGCGGTAACGGATTTTTCTGCTTCCTGCCGTGTAATGCCGTAATGACGGGAGAATATGGTGACAATGGCCTGAACGTTGTTTTCACCGTTTATCTCCTGCCAGACAAAACTTCCCATCTCGTCAAGCTGCAGTTTTTTCGTCGGAATTTCAGAAGAGTTTCGAAATCTGCGGAAAATCGAATGGAACAGCGGTTTCATCTGGAGAGGAAACTCAAGTAAAATCTCACCGGATTCCAGCAATGCAGCATGGACGGAGGAATTAATAACCGGGATACACCGTAAGGCCTCCTGTCTATTGAGTTGCGGGGATGGGGCCGGTTTTTGGGGTTGGCGAAATTTCATAGCTGCTGCATATATGGTTAAAGGTAGTATAGTCGAGTGGATGTATCCCTTCCATAACAACGCCGAGAAGTCGATCATTGCGGTCGTCATGACGCAACGATGCAAGCAGAAAAGGGTTTTTCCGTTTCAATCGCATCAGAACCTGGTGGCCAAGTCCTGGGCTCCTGTCAAGATAAAGTGTGTTCTTGAGGAGCTGTCTGGTCAGGCCGGACATATCGTCGACGCCCAACAGAGAAGCACATATCTCATCAAGACTGTTCCTGCGTAACCGTACACTTGCCGGAGCTATGCGGCAAATATGGATTACTGTTTTGCCCTTTTGGAAGTGTAATGTAGTGAGACCGGCGGCCATGGAGTAGTTTGAGAGCCGGTAAATACCAGGGACACAAACCTGGAAATCCTGAACAGCCCAGAGCTGGTAGTTACTTTCATCTAACGTAGTGGCGGCGATAGTTGATATCGTATCCCATGGTGGTGGGGTGTGCTGTGTCTGAAACAGCTGAATGGTAATAAACAGGGAAGAGGTTTTTTCAAAAAGAAAGAGAAGCCGCGGGACCTTTTTCTCTTTGGTAGAGAAACACAGGGGGGTACAGGGAGAAAGTGGGTGTTCGCCGGAAAAAGGAAGAGCGTATTCCACCAGCTTTGCTCCGGTGAGCTGCTCATAGTGTTGTATGGTTTTTGCTATGAAGCCTGTGATATCTTTTGCTGAAGCTTTTTGCCAGCTGACTTCAAGGACCGCTTCAAAACCATGTTCAAAACTCAGGCGGTTTTTATCCGTTACCTTGGCTTCCCATTCCTGAGGAACGGAAATTTTCACCCCGTTCCAGCTGACATCGCGTTGCAGGGTTTCGGATGTTTTCATGTCCTGCACGGCTACGTTATTTGCATGGGAG
>JAZBNU010000118.1:0-5948 GCA_036350815.1 Desulfopila sp. | reverse complement strand
TTCAAACGCTAAAAGAAGGCGTAACAACAGCGGAAAATGATGCCTGGGATGTTGTGCTTCTTGATATCCATATGCCTGACGGCAATGGGCTCGAGCATGTACCACAAATAGTGAAGGGGCGCCATGAACCGGAAGTAATAATCGTTACAGGCGATGGTGCACCTGATGGAGCAGAGCGGGCGATTCATGGCGGGGCCTGGACCTATATTGAAAAAATAAATGTTATCAGGGATCTTCCTCTTCACCTTATGCGGGCTCTGCAGTATCGAGAAGAGAAACAGCGCGCCCGATCTGTTCCGGTGATCCTCAAGCGGAAAAATATTATTGGTGATTCCGAACCAATGCAGCGCTGTTTTGAGGATCTTGTCAAAGCTGCTGCCAGTGATGTTAATGTCTTAATTACCGGTGAAACCGGTACCGGAAAAGAAGTTTTTGCTCGGGCCGTCCATGAGAATTCGGCCAGAGCAACGGGAAATTTTGTTGTCGTCGACTGTGCCTCCCTTCCTGAGAATTTAATTGAAAGTGCTCTTTTTGGACACATTAAGGGTGCTTTTACAGGTGCGGATGGTTCACGTAAAGGCCTTATCAAGCACGCCGACAAGGGTACTCTTTTCCTCGATGAGGTGGGAGAATTGCCGCCATCTATGCAGAAGACGTTCCTTAGGGTGTTGCAGGAAAGGCGATTTCGGCCAATTGGTGCTGAAAGAGAGATAGGTAGTGATTTCAGGCTATTAGCTGCAACAAACCGCAACCTTGAAGAAATGGTTTCCCAAGGCCTCTTTCGTGAAGATCTGTTATACAGACTGAAAGGCTTGTCTTTGTAGCTTCCGCCGTTAAAAGAGCGCAGGGAAGATTTAAAAGATCTGGTGATTTTCTGTATTTCGCGACTCTGTGAACGGTACGGGAAAGAAACGAAAGGAATTTCGTCGGATTTCCTGGAAGCATTGGCCCTGTACGACTGGCCCGGCAATGTTCGGGAGCTTTTCCAAACAATTGAGCAGGCATTTGCCAGAGCAATACATGCGCCTACTCTTTTTGGCATCCATTTACCTCAACCATTTCGGGTTCGCATGGCCCATGCCGGTATGCAGTTCCGAGAGGGGCATGGTGACCAGGTCGAATCCGGGCTTGCGAAACAAAATATTCTGCCGTGGCGTGAATTGAAAGCAGAAGTTGAAAAAGAGTATATAACACGCCTCCTTCAGGAAGCACGGGGAAACATCCAGACTGCCTGTGCTCTTTCCGGACTTTCACGTGCGAGACTATATCAACTGATCAGCAGGTACGATATGTCTGTATAACTCTCTTAAATTCCGTTTTTTTTTTGAAATCAACGATGGTTCTATCCTGATGTGAATTCTGCCGCATATCAACCATTCCTCTTTACCTGTTCCTCTCTCCATCGCTTTTCATTCTTCAACTGAAAGCATCCTCCGGTTTTCTCCTTGTGGTCTTGCCTCTTCCTGAAAGGTGCTCTTTTTGTCGCTGCTGTCTACTAAAGTAGACGACAGTCTCGTTTTGTAGATTCTGTATGTGGTGTTTTCAGCAGGTACCTCAAGAGCCAGCTCTATCCCTCGAATCATCTTTTCTTTGTACTTACCCGATTTTACATATTAAAAAATCATTTCGCTCTCTACTATTGTTTTGGGTATACCTTTTGCTTAGGAGGTATTGTCTATTGTGCAAATCCAATGAGGGTTGCCGTGAGGGCTTGCTCTAATTCAGGACTGTGAGTCGCTATGAACATCTTTTTTTACGCCGGCAGTGCCGACAGTCAGGAACAGCAATTTGCACGAAAGCTGCTTCAACGTCCATGTTTTGCAGACATGGTCATTCTGCCGGGAGGAGGGGAGTTGATCTCCCCTCTGAGCCTAGAACTTCGTGGTGGTGATTTGCTCATTCTCTGTGCTGCATCGAACAGGTCTATTACTAATCTGCTCAGCATCCACGAGAAGTTTGTCGATTTCCGTATCATTGTAATCCTTTCGCGTAACGAAGAGAGTCTGATACAAAAATCGCTTGCGCTTCGCCCACGATATATAACGACTATGTTGAGTAACCTGGATGAATTGGATGGTGTTGTCGAAAAAATGATGTTGTCTCGCCGCAATGATGCGAGGGGATGCGTGGAAAAAACATAAGTGGGCAGCAGGAAAACAAATGAACAACAGTCTGGGTGGTCTTTTTTGATCGAAGCTTCTTAAACAGGCTTTACATTCACAGGAAACGATGACACCTCAAGATACCAGAAAAATATTAAAACCGGAACAGATGAAAAAATGTGCCGATGACCTGAATGTTTTGGCATCGGATACTGAACGGGAATTTCTTCAAATCGGTGAAACGCTCAATAAGCTCGCTGCTGTGTGCTACAGCATGACTGATGATGCTGTTCGCTTAAGCACTTTGTCTAATTTTAATGAAGAAGGTGCTGCTGCCGGAGAGTCCTTTGTAACACAAAATGTTGAAATATTTGACAATGTAGTAAAGCACGTAAAGAGCGCAATTTCCTCCTTAGGTGAAGGTGACAGCCTGCTTGCCGACTTGCTTGCTGAAGTGAAAAAACTTAGAGACCCTCTGCAGAGATTAAACGGTATAGGTAAAACATTCCGAGTTCTCGGGGTGAGTATTAAAGTTGAAAGCTCCCGCAATCAGAATGCTACCCATGGCTTTCGCCTTCTTGCTGACGAAGTAGCTGAAATATCACAATTGGTGCAGAAAAACTGTCGCTTCTGCATCGAAAAAACAGATGTGGTTGAAAGGGCGATAGATGCATCCCGAAAAGTTCTGCATACGAGTGAGTCTTCATATGATGATGCGGGGGAAAGAGGTATCCACACCGTTCTCCATTCACTTGAAGAAATAAGTCGTAAATCAGAAATGCTCGCTTCCGGGATTCAGGAGCGCTCTGCTGCAATGGTGCATGGTATTGGCGATGTTGTCATGGCCATGCAGTTTCATGATATTACCAGGCAGCAGTTGGAGAATGTCTCTTATGCTCTTCGAGATATCGCTGAAAAGGCAGGGCAGCTGCTTTCAGAGACTAATGAAGAGGTTGAGGAGCATGCCATATTGGAAATTTATACCATCCTATCGGTACAGGCTGCTCATCTTAATTCTATTTACGAGCAGATCTTCAATGCACGTAATCAGATAGGACGAGGTTTGCGGGAAACCATGGAGCAGGCCGGAGTGCAGGCACAAGATGCCAGGACACTTCTTGAAATTGAGAGCGGCGGTGAAAACAAATCCGTCGTCTTATCCCTTGAAAGAGAAGTTGAAAAAATTCTGGCATCATTAAACGCATCCATGAGTGTAGTTAAGCAAGCCGCTGAGGTGAGTAAGGATGTTTATGACGATGTTTCTGAAATAGGTAATTTTGTCAATACGATAGAAGATGTTGCTTTTGATGTGAAAGTTCTTGCCATTAATGCGATGGTGGAAGCGATTAAAACGGATGCCGTTGGCAACACCCTCATCGTTCTTGCCAAGGAACTGAGTAATCTCTCCCAGGAAACCAGGGATCAGGCCGCCAACTCCATTGAGCTCCTTCAGGAGATTATCAAGGGAACAGAGAAACAACTCGAATACACCACAAATCTGGATCAGAACAGTACTCTGGTTGATGAAATGGCAAAACAGGCAGGTGTTTTCACCGGAACGGTTCTCCAGTCACTGCAGAATATTGCAGCGCTGGCACAGAAGATGGACTCTTCAAGCCGTGATCTTTCGTCCCGTATAACAAAACTGATTCCAGGTATTCGTTTTCCTCAGGTGATGGGGGATAGAATAGATAAAAACTGGCGGATAATCTGTGAAACTATTGACCGCATCGACCAGCACTACCCTCAGTTTCTCGAGAAAAACACCGAAGTAAAAGAGATGCTGGAACAGTTGTCGCAGCAATATGTCATGGATCGTGAACGTTCTATTCATGCTCAGGTGACAGGTGGGGGCGTACTGGATGAACATTCAGGAGACGTTGATCTCTTTGAGGACGATGGCATCGAACTGTTTGATGATGAGGGTGAGGTTTCCTCGAAGGAGAAAAAGAAAGAGGAACAGGACTTTGGTGACAATGTGGAATTGTTTTGAAAATAATGATGGAATAGTAATGAGTTATGGAGAAAGATGATGGAATACACTTTGAAAATTGAATCTTCGGAAGCAGGTATGAGCGGAGTCCTTTCGCTGACTGGAGACGTTACCATGGTTTCAGCACTGGAAACTCGAAAGGCTCTTCTTGAAGCAATTACCGAGGTTGATATCCTCCGGCTTGATCTCGAAGGTGTCTCTTCCGCGGATATTTCTTTTCTTCAGATTCTGTGCGCTGCTCATCGCGAATGTTTTCTTCAGGGTAAGGAAATATTTCTGGAGGAGGGCAATAGAGGGAATGTAGAAGACCTCCTGGAACGTTCCGGTTATTCCAGGCAGCTTGGCTGTATTGTTGAAGCCCGAAAAAGCTGTCTATGGTGCACTGTTCCAGGAAGCATTGACGCGAGCCATTAGAAAGAAATCTTCAGCCATAGGGCTTAAAAAAAACTCATAATTAATCGTATATACAGACATTAAAAAAAATTAAGGGAAAGCATAATGGCCAAGACAATTTTATCAGTAGATGACAGTGCCAGCATCCGCCAGATGGTCAGTTTTACTCTCAAGGGAGCAGGGTACAACGTCCTGGAAGCAGTTGACGGGGAGGATGGACTGGCAAAAATGAATGGGTCAGATGTCAATATGGTTATCACTGATCTCAACATGCCTAAATTGGATGGCATTGGTTTTATAAAAAAAATACGTGCCAATCCGAAGACGAAGTTCATCCCTGTAATCATGCTGACAACGGAGTCTCAGGCAGAGAAAAAACAGGCCGGCAAAGCAGCCGGTGCCACAGGCTGGATCGTGAAGCCGTTTAAACCGGAACAGTTGCTGGATGTCGTAAAAAAAGTACTGCGTTAATCAGATTCAAGCCGATAGTCGTTCTCTGCAGTTATGGAGAGAAACATTCAACGGCAACCCAGGGAGCCATAAAGTCATGAGCGATGTCCAAGGTCTTGATGCAGGCAGGGCGGTTTTTCTCGAGGAAGCGGCGGAAATTCTAGAGCAACTCGAAGAATCTTTGCTGGAACTGGAAGAAGAGCCGGAAAACATAGAGCTGGTGAGCAGCGTCTTTCGTGCTCTGCATACCATTAAAGGTTCCGGGGCCATGTTTGGCTTTGAACGGGTTTCATCTTTTACCCATGAGGTGGAAACGGTTTTCGATCAGGTTCGCTCGGGGGGGATGGATGCCAGCAAGGAACTTATTGACCTGACATTGAAATCCCGAGATATCATCAGAGCAATGCTGCAGTCCGAGATCAGTGGTGAAGCAGTCTCTGAGGAGGATGCGCAGCGTGTGGTCCTTGCTCTGCAAAAGCTCTCATCTTCCGGCCAGACGTCTGTTGCTCAACAGCCGATCGCGCTGCAAAAAGATGCAACTGATGAAGAACTCAATGAAGAGCGGATGATAACGTGGAGAATACGCTTTCAACCGCCGCAAGATGTTTTCAGCAGCGGTACGGACCCTGTGTTTCTCCTCGAAGACCTCAGAGAACTCGGGGAGTGCAGTATCGTCGCCATGAATGATCAACTTCCCCGGCTGTCGGAACTGGACCCGGAAGCCTGCTACATCGGCTGGGACGTGCTGCTCACCACAGCTAAAGGCAAGGAAGCAATTGAAGATGTCTTCATTTTTGTCGGGGAAGATTCCGATCTCAAAATAGAGATAGTTGAAAGGCATGATGCTGATGATGATGAAGATGCGCAGGAAAAAATGCTTCGCCTGGGTGATATTCTGGTGATGCGCGGCGAGCTGACCAGGGATCAGCTCGATGAAGCGATAACCAGTCAGAAACGCCTAGGAGAAATCCTGGTGGAACGAGGGCTTCTTTCTGAAGATCAAGTAAACG
>JAZBNU010000117.1:0-9976 GCA_036350815.1 Desulfopila sp. | reverse complement strand
TATTCAACAAAAACTTTGTCAATAAAAGAAATGCTAATGCCGATTCTGCTCCGGTCAATGAGCTGTCTCCTAATTCACGGAAAAAGCCAAGGCTCCTTCCTCGTGATGAAAACGATAAACAGGAGATTTGGGTTATTACTGAAATATCGTTTTCATGAAATGTTGGGGTCAGTTATCCTGCAGCAGAAGTGGCAGCATTGGCGTGATAGTAGTCGAGGATGGGCAGCTGGGATGTCTTGGCCAGCCTGTATCAGAAATAGTGTTATATTGGACGACATTGTTGGGCCCGCTATCGGTCCGTACACTGGGGGCAACATTGCACATAACCAGACTGTCCCGTGGAGGTGTACCATTTTTGTGATCACGCAGCCATATCCAGGGTGGTCCCGGCCTTTCTGCATTAAGATCAGTCACAATATTATTTTGAATTACCACGTTGATGGCGCCATACAATGAGATACCATGCCAGTGATCCACCTTGATAATGTTCTTCTCCACCGTCCAGTCTTTGAACATGCCGTCAAAGCAACCAATTCCCTGCAGGGCTCCCCTGAACGGCTGCCGGCTGTCCTCATAATTGATGATTGTATTTCCCCGAAGGACTATTCCCGTCACAACTCCTGTACCTACCTTTCCATCTGCTCCGACAGACCAGGACTGGAAGCCATCATCATGATTATCGTTGACATCGTAGCAGTTTTTAATGGTGTTATATTGAAAAACAGTATGATCACCAAGCCCGCGAAGCCCGTCTCCAGAAAAATTTTCTATCCTGTTCCACTCAATCAATGAGTGACTTGCCCCTACACTGATGCCGAAATTAACATTTGTGAGACTATTGTGCGAAACAGTCATATCGGTACCATCTACACTTATGCCATTTTTCGCTTTACTGTTCCAGTCTTCACGGCTCCAACTCCCGGAACTGGCTGTCGAATAAAGCTTACAGCCACTCACCTTAATGGAATGAACCGGTCCGGTCCAACCATGGCTGTCAAGGTCAATCAAATAACTGAATGAAGCATCAGGGAACGCTGACGGGCTCACCGTCAGCCCAGACAAAACCCAGTTGCTGCCTGACCTCAAAAGAATATTGCGAAAGCTGATTACCCCTGAAACTCAGCATCGTATTTTTAAAGGGGCAGGGTCGCTCTTTTCTCGGATGTCTGCAGCCAGGACGGCTGAGTCAAGTCCCCACGGATGGGCTTATGGCGACCCGTGAAAAGAGTGATCCTGCCCCATAAGGCTTGCTGATCCTTAGGGGTAATCAGATTGCGAAATTCAAAAAAACAGTATCTTCTTTTTCAGATACTGAATTCATATCGTATGCCTGGGTGATGCTGGTAATCAATCAACTCAAAGTCGTCGGGAGTCACCCAGGTTTCAAGGTCTTCAAGTGATGTAATAGCAGGGTTGATTTTGAGCTTTGGCAAAGGATAAGGTTTTCGTACCATCTGCACATTCTTCAGCGTTTCAATTTGATCTTCATACACATGGACATTAACGATTTTATGAAACGCTTTGGCTGGTTTCAATCCGGTAATCTGGGCCATGATCAAAAGCAGCCAGCCAACCTGAATCTGATTAAAACCGTGGCCTAATGGAAGATCATCCGACCTCTGGTACGAGGTGAGATACAGTTTGTCCTCTAAAATACTGAAGGTATGGGTATGCATGCATGAATTCAAACAGGCTCTGTCACGTTCTCCCGGGTTCATAAAGGTTATGATCTCTGATCTGTTGTCAATTCCTTTCCGAAGGTCATTGTACACATTCAATAACTGATCTACTCTCTCTCCTTCAGGATTTCTCCAGTCCCTTCCCTGAGCTCCGTAGCAGCGGCCCATGTCATCTGTTCCTTTACGAAAAGGATTGTTCAGCCAGTCAGGGTTCTCATTAGCGTTGGCATTCCAGGTGTTGCAGCCTATTTTCCGAAAATCGGCCGCACTGGTATATCCCCGAAGATAACCAAGCATTTCGGCGATGGCTGCCTTCCAGAACATTTTTTTAGTGGTCAGCACCGGCAGTGTTCCATCACTGACATCATATTCCAGGTCACAATTAATTATGGTAAGACACCGTTTACCGGTACGCTTATTGAGAACCCAGACACCGGTATCCAGCAGCCTCTGACACAAATCTAAATATTCCTTCATCTCTATTCCCTTGGTTGGATTGAACTGTTTCTCATCCCATCTGGCCATGGATCCAGAAAAGAGCTTTTAAAATAGCGACAGATCATCGATTTGCGGGGCCGAACTCTTTTTTGAGTGATTCTTCTTTTGCAACAATATGGGGCTCATTGGGACATGACTTCGCCACCCGCGTCTGATCAGGCGGCAAGTCATCCTGATCATAGCAATAGATACCGCAGTTGAGACAGCGAGCCGCCTCCTGGCGGCATTGGGTTTCACTAATAGTGCCCTCGACTTCACTGAAGGTTCCGATACGCTCCTTCAATGGAATAATCGGCTTAACGGCGCTGGTTGGAGCAGGCATCACATTGACGAGTGAGTCTACCATTGCCGGTGCCATCATCTCCCGCTGCCGATCTTCAATAGCCGGTATCTCGCCTGTGGTCATGAAATAATGGATCGACCTGGCAGCATACCTTCCGGCGGCTATGGCCTCTACCAGGAGTCGTGGGCCGGTGAAACAGTCGCCGCCGGCAAAAACACCGGGGAGAGATGTTTGCAGAGTCTCTTCATCTGCATCAATGGTTCCGTAACGTGTAGTCTGCAGACCGTCAGCTTCCACAATATCAGCAAGGTTTGATGCCTGGCCGACCGCCTGAATTACTGTATCACAGGAAATCATCTCCCGGGTTCCCTCAACAGGCAAGACCTCGGGCAGACCTCCCCCGGCGGCAGGCCGCAACGCAACCGTCTCCACCTCAAGGCCGGTCAGCCTGCCATCTTCACCCAGGAAACGGACGGGAGAAACGAGACAGCGCATGACCACGCCCTCTTTTTCGGCATCAGCTATTTCATGGGCGTTGGCTTCCATAAGATCACGGGAGAAACGAAAGAGCAGAAGAACACTTTCAGCCCCTGTTCTGAGAGCAGATCGGGCACAATCCATGGCTACGTTGCCGGCTCCGATGATAATAAAACGTTTACCGGTAATCAGATCCTCATCGGTATGAAAGCGTCTGAGGTAATCTATGCCGCTGTATATGCCGACAAGTTCTTTTCCTTCCAGCGGCAGGAGCCTCCCGTGCCAGGAACCTATTGCAAGATAAACCGCATCAAAATCGCTGTTCTGCAGAAACTGTAGAGTAAAATCACGGCCAAGGGTTACGCTGGTGTGTACTTTTACACCCAGCTCAAGAACACCATTGACATCCCAGTCGAGCTGTTCCTCAGATAGGCGGTATTCAGGAATACCATACCGCGGCATACCACCAAGCTTAGGCATCATTTCAAATATTTCAACAGCATGGCCGAGCCTGCGAAGGTAGTAGGCAGCGGTCAGCCCGGAGGGACCACCTCCAACAACAGCAACTTTATAGCCGGTATCTGAGGCAACCGGCACAGGCAGCCTTGTACCGCTGTTGCGCTCCCAGTCGGCAACAAACCGCTTGATGGGATTGATGGCGAGGGGATCGTCATTGATAGTCCGTCTACATTCTGTGGCGCACGGTTCCGGACAAACACGGCCGGTTGAGACAGGCAACGGATTATTGTCCTTGATGGTCAGTAACGAGGCAGCATACTCACCTCGCCGGGCATGGCCTATGTATTTGGGAATATTAATCTGCGCAGGGCATCGCTGCCTGCATGGAGAGAGACACTGGGTGTACTGGTTCCAGTGAAGGATTTTGGTTTTCTCGCCAACCAGGGATATGATACCTTTGGGACAGGCCTCAATACAGCTGCCGCACCCAATACAACGGTTCGGATCAAAGACCGGCAATCCGCTTTCAGGATCCATGCTTATGGCTGAAAACCGACAGGCTCTTTTGCATGAACCAAGCCCAAGGCATCCGTTTTCACAACGAATAAAACCATGATAGAGCTGCAGAGCAGCTCGGCAGTCCTGAAGCCCAGAGTAGTGATACTTCCGTGCAGCCCGGTATCCACCTTCACAGGAGGAACAGGCAAGCGTCGGCTCTGAACCGGTCACCTCGTAGCCAAGATACGCTCCAATTGCCTCTGCAGTTTCGCTGCCGCCTACCACACAGACATTCACCTCTATTTCGCGGTTAACAATTGCTTCTGCTGCTGCGTTACAGCCAGCTTGACCACACCCCCCGCAATTTGCTCCGGGTAAGAGATTGGCTACAGCCTCAATTCGAGGATCTTCTTCGACATAAAACACTTTTGCTGCTATACCAAGAACAATAGCTGCCACAAAGGCTATTCCGGTAAGCAAAAAGATTGGTGCAAACACAAAAAGTCTCCTGAATTCTTAACCGGCCATACCTTTGAAGCCGATAAATGCTAGCGACATAATCCCGGCGGTTACCAGGGCTATTGCTGTTCCCTGCATACTCTGCGGGATTGCCGATATCTGCAGCCGCTCACGATGACCGGCAAATAGCAGCAATGCAATAGCGTAACCAAAGGCACTGGCGCTGGCAAAAACCAGCATTTCGATAAAGGCCAGTTCCTTGCGGGCGATAAGTAGAGCGACACCCATGACCGCACAATTGGTCGTGATCAGAGCCAAATAAACGCCAAGCGCATTGTACAGCGCTTTACTTTTCTTTTTCAGCAGTATTTCTACAAATTGCACCAGAGAAGCTATTATCAGAATAAATGTCAACGTTTGAAGATATTCCAGACCGTAGGGGCGCAACACATAGGTAAAAACCGTCCATGTAAAGATTGCTGAGAGAATGGTCACAAAGATAATTGCCGCTGCCATCCCAATGGCAGTACCGAGCCTTTTAGAGACTCCGAGAAAAGGGCAGTGCCCCAGGTATTGGGCCAGGAGAATATTATTAACGAAAGTTGCCGAGATAGCCAAATAAAAAAGATCCACGTATTGCCCTCCTTAACCCTGAACGAATTTTTCGCCGCGCCAGCGGGAAAAAAGATTCTGGAGACCGAGCAGTACGCCAATAGTGACGAAAGCACCCGGCGCTGAGACCATGAAAGAAAGTGGTTCAAAAAACTCGCCGAAAACAGGGATACCGAACCATGAACCCGCACCCAGTATTTCACGGATTGAACCGATAATGGTAAGGGACAAGGTATAGCCAAGACCAATGCTGACACCATCAACCATAGAAGGCAGAGGCGGATTTTTAGAGGCAAACCCCTCGGCACGGCCAAGAACGATACAGTTGACCACGATAAGCGGAATATAAATTCCTAATTGCTCGGAAAGAGGAAAGAAATACGCTTTCATGAGAATCTCCACGATGGAGACCAGAGTTGCGATAATAACAATGTAAGATGCTATACGAACCTTGGCCGGTATGATATTACGCAGACTTGAGATGATACCTCCCGACATGGTCACAACAAAGGCCAGAGCCAGACCCATGCCAAGTCCATTCTCCACCGATGTCGTTATAGCCAGCGCCGGACATAAGCCAAGGACAAGACGAAACGGAGGTATACGTTTCCAGAGACCGGCGGTCAATATCACCTTTAAATTCTGGCTCATGACTTCTCCTCAAGTGCAGATATCGACTTTAGAATAGCATCTCTATAGTTCTGTAAAAGCATCAGCGCCTCATTTGTGCCGCCTACGGCCGCTTTCGAGGTCGCTGTGGCTCCGCTGATGGCATCAATCACACCGCCATTGGCTGTCAAGGCCACCTTTTTATCAATCGGCAAGCCTTGCCACTGCTGACGAAACCTCACTTCCTCGATTCTGGCACCAAGCCCTGGTGTCTCGCTGTGGCTAACTACCTCCAGGCCTGTCTGGTTTCCACTGTCCAGGTCAATACCTATCATAAGTTTGAGATCACCACCATAGCCGCCTTTACCAATTGCTTCAATTGCAAGGGTGGAGACCTTTTTGCCATTTTTTATATAAAAAACAGGAATTTCAACACCATCAACCTCGACGAGCACCTTATTGTTCAACACCTCTTTTGCCGGTTTGCCAAAAAGCCTCTCCAGTGCTGGACCGCGCACATAGAGATCTGTCTGTTTTTCAATCCGAGGCGCCAGCCCCTGATCGGCCATGGTGAGCACCGCTGAACAACTGCCCGCGATCATGGAGAGTACAATGACCATTCTAACTATCTCAGACATTAGCACCTCCTTTTACTTGAGGCTTAATCATATCAAGCAGCGGCGAGCAGAGGTTAGCCAGCAAAACCGCATAAACAATGCCATCAGCGTGCTGCGAATATGTTCTGATAAGGATAAGCAGGACCCCTGCGAGAATACCATAGAGAAGCATCGCCACCTTGTTAACTGGCGAGGTGGTATGATCGGTGAGCAGAAATATCCCCATAAACAGGGTTCCTCCGCTCAAAAGGTGGAAGAGCGGCGTGGCAAATGCATCTGGGGCGGAAAGATACAGCAGGCTGGCTGTTGCCAGCAATCCAACAATAAAGCCGACAGGAATTTGCCATTGTATTTCGCGCAGCAGCAGGAGAAACAGGCCTCCAACCAATATAAGCAGTACCATGCCCGTAGCCGCACCAGCGACCTGCCGGCCAAGCAGCAGGTCAAGCCAATGATAGTGCGACTCGGCTGAAGCTCCAATCGATTTTAACAATCGCAGAGGTTCGATCATGGTGACTTGCCAGTCCAGGTCCTTCAAAGCGCCGGTGTTGTCCATGCGCCCAGGCCAGGAAAGCTGAAGGACAGCGACACTGAAAGCCACCGGCTGCGCCGGGAATCCTCCTACTCCTCCAAAAAGCTTCTTGCCGACAATCACCATAAAAAAGCAACCCGTCAGGATCAGCCACCAGGGAGCATTGACAGGCAGCATACATCCAAGCATCAAGGCAAGCAGGACGCTGTTCCAGTTCGACGTAAGATCACGCGATGGTGCCAAACGTTCAGCAAGAAGATCAATAGCTATGGCAAAGACCACACAAAGACCGAAAATCCGCAGTGGCGCGGTACCGAAGTAGTAGATACTGCCAATAACAGCAGGCAGTAAGGCAATGGCCCACCGCTGATGGACTTGAGCAATGCCTGTTCCCATTCGACAGTGAGGACCGACAGCCACATCGAGCATACTCGCGTCAGTGGGGCCGGGTTGCTGGTACATTTTAATTTCTTTCATAGCATCTATTCGTCGCTCCAGACGTGTCGTTCGCCGTGGGCCATTTCATGGTTGCAGAAATGAAGAAGTTGAACGATGGGGCGTTCAGCCGGACAAACATGAGCGCACAAACCGCATTCATGGCATGCTTCCGGATGAAGATTCCGCGTCGATTCGAATTTGCCGAATTCTACCATACGATTAACAAGATGAACCTGGATTTTTGCAGGACAAACCCGGGTGCAGCGGCCACAGAAAATACAAGGTGCAATCGGATCAAAAGGTTGTAGATTTTCAGTAGTAAGATATATCCCACTGTTATAGGTGATCGGCGTCAGGTCTGAATATTGCGCAAAGCCTTTCATTGGGCCTCCCACCACAGGCCGGGTAAAATCAGAAATTTTCAATCCCTGGCTTCCGAGGATATGCCTCAAGGAGCTGCCCAGGGGAAAACGAACAGTCACCGCCTTAGGGATGGTTGTACCGCTTATGGTGAGATACTTCTGGATAAAAGGAGAAATACCGTCAAGAGCATCGACCATCGCCAGCATGTTTTCGATATCCTGAACGATAACCCCGTGACTGATATAACTCTCACGATTGGGGATCCTCCGGCCAAGTAACCGCGCTACGACTTCGCGCTCAATACGCCCTCGGTAGTCACTCGGAACAGCTGCGATCTGAGCGAATTTAGAAAACTGCCCTTCAGCCCACGATTGCAGATGAGCAGGAACTGTAAGCCAGATGTTGGCATCGGGAAGCAGAAGACGTATCCGCCTCAAGCCTTCTGCAACTTTGTCGACCTGCTGTTCCAAAAGGAGCTGAGATGTCAGAACAGTAGGCTCTTCCTGGATTCCTGTAATAATTACATCCTCCAGCCGGGGAAGAACAGCGATTTTACCGGCACCGTAATCCCGGCCCGACAGGGTCCAGGGTGCATTTACGCCGGAGAAACGAATTCTTTCAAGCGCAGCCGATGGATCACCGGGAGCGACAGGACCGCTGAACATCTCTTCGGGTGACATCCCTTCACTGCCGTTGTTTTCTATGACAACCGCAGGAGAGTGTACACTCTGGGCTGTCCAGGTCGTGGTTATTTCCCTGATTCTGCCGCTGATACTGGCAAAGGCGCAGTTGCCCAATCTTGAGCGTCCCACCACCTGCCCCCTGCGCACCATATCACCTGCCTTCACCACCGGAAGGTAGTGGATGCGCCCAGGATAATCCAGTGGGATCATGACCAGCTCTGGATCATCTATTTGCCGTATTTGGGAATCGTATTCCGGTACAGTCGGCAGCGCGTCTTTGTTTTTGAATATATTCAACAGTTTTTGCATGACACTATTCTTAACGTAGATGGCAGGCCGCACAGAGTATTTCTCCGGCCTGCAAGAATTGCTCAGGGGAATTTTCCAGATGGCAGTTTGTACAGCTGACATGATAAACCTCTGCCAAAGTCTCGGTTACATGGCATCCCAGACAGGAGTGAGCTTCTATTCCCTGATATTCATCATGTTCCATCATGTCTGGTGTATAACTGTCATCATGGCACTCGGTACAGCTCAAGGCATGGGCTTTACCCTGTTGAGTTGCACTATGACATTGCCGGCAGGATACTGCCTGGTCATCGTTCTTCTGCTGTTCATGGCATTTACTGCAATCGCCGCCATGAAACTTTTTGATTTCGTCATGGCTGAATTGATCGGCCCCCATATCCTCACCATGGCAGTCTTCACAGGTTACAGCCGGGCTCGAACTATACAGCGGATGATGACAGACAGCACAGGAGTCAGCCATCATTATATGATTGCCATGATCAAAAAGAACTGGTCCACCGGCACTTTGGAGATATTTTCTGTCAGTACCAGCTGGAGTTTCCGGACTGAGATAGGCGAAAAAAAGTGCTGCGGCTGCAACAATCGTAACTATCGTTAGTGATCGAGTCCAATTCCGGCGATCCCGAAGATTACCACTCAT
This sequence comes from Desulfopila sp., assembly GCA_036350815.1. Taxonomy (GTDB): domain Bacteria; phylum Desulfobacterota; class Desulfobulbia; order Desulfobulbales; family Desulfocapsaceae; genus Desulfopila_A. Next base: position 820 of record JAZBNU010000117.1, on the reverse strand, counting down.
GACTATCCCTTAATATTAACCGTTCATTATCCTCGTCACTCATCGTAAACCAGCGGCATGAACGGCGGGTGCAGCTGATCAGTTTCAATCGCTTGGAATCGGAAACAGAAACATGTATACCGGCAAGCTTACAGCCATCCTGGATGCAGGTTTGCCCAGGCTCGATCAGTGAGGTGCGGCAGTGCGGACAACGCACATCAGCCAGCTCCTCATCATCTTCCACCTGCAAAGTACTCTCACGATCAAGAACATTCAGGTAGGCAGCGATTTTGCTGGTACCAACCTCTCCCTTGGTATTGACAATCTCCAAAACAGCCCGATCTCCTTCATTCAACCCAGCCTCGCAATGCGGGCACCAACAGTTCAAACACGTATCACGCTTGATACCGGAACGTTCCATCAAGGGGTGTATCTCCCAGACCTCTTCTTCCCAACTTACCGGTTTATCAGTATCTTTTTTTGTCATGGTGGATTCTCCGCAAATGGGATTTGTGAATGACAGGCAGGTAATCTTTTACAGGTTACCTGTGATAAAAAGGTTACCGGAACAGCAGCAAAGCAGAAAGATCTAAAGCCTTAAACTGGCCCGAACAGCAAAAAAACACCTCTCGCCAAGGGCGGTTCTGACGACCACTCCCGAGGTGGTATTGGCTTTGAGAAGCTACCGTTTCTGAAAACAGAGCCAAAGTAGCCTATTTTGTATCTGATGCCTATAAAAATCCTCATTTGCATAAATTTTCGGTCGAAGACAATCTGGAATAATTGCTGTCACACACTGCTCAGGTCATATTCATGAAATTGAGCACAATCATGTAATTGC